>CAIVYW010000148.1 GCA_903910205.1 uncultured Methylococcaceae bacterium
TGCCCATCTTTTGGAGATTGGACAGGTTTGATGGGCACGCGTTGCTTTGCCCATCCTACGAGCTGATCAAGAACTCTCAGCGTTGTTGAGGGAAATGCAAGCTAAAACAGATGCTTGAAGTAGGATGGGCAAAACGCTAGTGTGCCCATCTTTTGGAGATTGGACAGGTTTGATGGGCACGCGTTGCTTTGCCCATCCTACAATCTGTTATTTTTAAATATTTTGCTGTAGATTTATTCACAATGCCAGATGAAAAATTAGTAAACTCAATCAAAAATAAAAATTTATTGGAGATGAGTCATGAAACGCAATAAAAAAAGCCCAATTATTGATGCAATTTACGAAACAGCGTGTAATTTGCATAGTTGCGGGGCTTTTACAGATGAGCAAATGAATAAATATACGCAACTTGCCCCCAGCCCTATTATTTTGGATGCGGATGTTTTGGCCTGTTTGAATAATAAATGTGATTTTAATCCTGAAAAATGCGGGTTTTGATTAACGATGGGTTACGTAAGGAGTTTGAAATCGCGCGGTCTGTTTCATGAACAGCAGGCAGCAAAAAACAAAAAACGCGATTTTCTCAAAACCTATATCAACATCAATTGAATGGTCAGATATTGAAAGTTTAATTAGCTCGTTAGGTGGTGAAATTAAACAAAATAAAGGTTCTCGTGTGCGAATAGATTTAAAGGGTTACTCGCTCAATATTCATTCACCACACCCACAAAAAGAAGTCAAAATATACGTTGTTAAACTGTTACGCGAATTTTTAGAAAAGGCAGGTATTCAATGATTTACAAAAATTATGAAGCTCAAATCAGCTTTAGTGAAGAAGACGAAATTTTTTTTGGGCGTGTGGTCAATATCGAACGCGACATTATTGCCTTTGACGGTTGCTCGGTGCAGGAATTAAAACAGTCGTTTCATCTGGCAATCGAAGAATACTTGCAAGATTGCAAAGACACAGGGAAAAAACCTGAAAATCCCATTCTCACCAGTCAATCTCAACAGGCTTTTGATTATGGCAATTGGTCACCCACGCGATGAAATATCAGGCTTATGCTGAGTATAAAGATTCTGGGGTTGAGTGGTTGGGTAATGTGCCTACTCACTGGAATTTCACTAAAACAGATGGCTTTTTTAAGTAGGATGGGCAAAGCGATAGCGTGCCCATCTTCGCATAATGGGGCGAGTTTTGATGGGCACGCGTTGCTTTGCCCATCCTACAATCTGCTTAGTATTGAAGATATAGAAAATGAATTGGGCGGTGAATTATGAAATATCAGGCTTATCCTGAGTATAAGGATTCTGGGGTTGAGTGGTTGGGTGAAGTACCAGCGTATTGGAGATTCGCCCGTTTTAAATTTTTTGCAAATGTACAAAAAGGAAAATTACCTAAAAAAATTGTTGCGGATGAAGATGGAAAATTTCCGCCATATTTAACGATGGATTATTTGAGAACAGGGTATCCAGAAAATTTTGTTGATGATAAAAGTCTTGTTCCAATTAATGACGGTGAGGTTCTGCTTTTATGGGATGGGGCTAATGCCGGTGAATTTATTAAAAGTCGATATGGCGTAATATCATCTACCGTCGCACATATAAAATTTATTAGCCAATTTAATCATAGATTTTGTTGGTATTTAGTTAAATCTCTTGAAATTGAATTGCGTACATCAACAATAGGAATGGGAATTCCACATGTATCAGGTGAAAAATTAAATAATTTAATTTTTTATGAGCCATTATTTTTAGAACAACAACAAATAGCCAACTTCCTTGACCACGAAACCGCTAAAATCGATACCCTGATTGAAAAACAACAACAGCTTATCAAGCTGCTCAAAGAAAAACGTCAGGCAGTCATTAGCCATGCCGTGACCAAAGGTTTAAATCCCAATGCCCCCATGCGTGACTCCGGTGTTGAGTGGTTGGGTGAAGTACCTGAACATTGGATTGTTGCTCAATTAAAATTTAATACCGTAGAAATGCAAACAGGGCCATTTGGTAGCCAACTTCATGCTGAAGATTATATTGATGACGGAATCCCCCTTGTGAATCCTGCTCACATGACTGATGGAAAAATAGTACCTGATTTAAAAGTTAGTGTAGATGAAGAAACCTGGCACCGTTTAAAGCGTCATCAACTATTTGAAGGTGATTTAATTTTAGCTCGACGAGGCGAATTGGGACGTTGCGCGATCGTCACAAAAAAACAAGAAGGATGGATTTGCGGTACAGGCAGCTTAAAAGCTAAGTTAAATAATCGCCTTATTCCAGAGTATTCTTATCTTTTGATTACATCAGATGGAGTTGTTTCAGAGTTATCTTTAGAGTCAAAAGGCTCAACTATGGATAACTTAAATACAGAAGCTCTTGGAAGAGTAAGATTGCCAGTTCCACCTGTAGACGAGCAGAGAAAAATATTAGATTACGTAAATGATGTGTCAGGTAAGTTTAGAAATCTTATTGACAAAGCCAGTTCTGCAATCGCGTTAATTCAAGAACGCCGCTCCGCCCTAATCTCCGCCGCCGTTACCGGTAAAATTGATGTGCGGCATTGGAATGGAGTGAGCGCGTGAAAAAAAGCCGGTTACCGATAAAGCAAGCGCTTGAAAATCCTGCCGAAACCCTAGAACCAGCAAATACCGATAAACACAAATATTATAAGTAGCTGAAAATGTCCAAGCTGTCATCCCGGCATGGACTGCCGGGATCCAGAGTACAAGGATGTACTCAGAGATATTACCTTGCGTCCAATAAAATAGAGTATAAAAATCAGTGAGAAGCTACGTTACGAATGCCATCCATGGCGACTGGATTCCGGCAGTCCATGCCGGAATGACGGCTCTACGATTTGTGTTAATATCTATTTATCACGGCACACACTTAGATTTTTGATCATGTGTTATTGTGTTACCCATTGTAAATCATATAGAGTCAGAAAAATTTGCACCGCATGGTGCAGTTTGCATAAGCTTTTTCCGATGAAAAGATTGTCGCCACACTGTGGCGACAATTGAGTTGGTCACATTTTTTCGCTCGATCCAAGCTCCAGCTTGGGAACGAGCAACAAAGAAACAGGAGTATAAAACATGCTTGCCGTCCGCCAGATTATTGAAGACCCACAAGACGTGATTGCTGTTCCACCTGAGTTTCGTCACCGTCGTACTGAAGTTATTTTTATTGTACTTGAGCAGGAATCAACAGCAGTAGAACGTAAACCTGGATTTTTAAAAGGCCAATTAGGAGACGCGTTTTTTGAGCCTTTACCTGATACGGAATTAGACGCATGGGAATGAATTATTTGCTCGATACCCATGTTTTATTGTGGTGGGTATTTGATGATCCTAAATTGTGTACTGAAAGTCGGGCAATTATTAAAAACCCGGAGCATCAAATTTTTGTCAGCAGTGCATCCGCTTGGGAAATTGCTACCAAGTATCGTATAGGTAAAATGCCGGAAGCTAAGACCCTAATGGAAAACTACCCCGCAATACTGCAAAAAATGGGATTTCAAGCGTTATCTATGACTACGGCACACGCATTAAAAGCCGGAAGTCTGAATATTAATCATCGTGACCCTTTTGACAGGATGTTAATGGCGCAAGCTGAACTGGAAGCAATGCCAATTATTACCTATGATCGAGAATTTTTTACGGGGGCATTTCAAATTATCCCAGCCTTGCGTAGCCGATAATTTCCATAAAGTTGATGTCCGTTATTTCAAAGCAACAGGAATATAAAACATGCTTGCCATCCGCCAGATTATTGAAGACCCACAAGATGTGATTGCGATTCCGCCTGAGTTTCGTCACCGCCGCACTGAAGTCATTTTTATGGCTCTTGATTCATTGCCAGAACAGTCTGCACCGACCGTTAAAAAACACACATTGATGTCTTTAGCCGGTTGCTGGGAAGGTGAAACGCTAGAGCGAGCGCCTCAAGGCGACTATGAAACACGCCGGGAATTTGAATAATGTGGCTACTGGATACTAATGCCTGGATTGCTTATCTTGAACGAGAACCCAATACGGTCAAAAATCGAATCGCCGCGCTGCCTGAATCAGCTATTTTGCTGTGTGATGTTGTTAAGGCTGAATTGTTCTATGGTGCTTATAAAAGCTCGCGTGTTGAGCAGAATATCGCCAAACTGGAACTATTGTTTTCATTAATAAACTCGCTGCCTTTTGATGGTAATGCCGCCCGTGAATTTGGTGAAATTCGCGCCTATCTTGCGCGGCAAGGTACACCAATTGGCCCTTATGATTTGCAAATTGCCGCCATTGCCAAAGTTCATGATTTAATTTTGGTCACACATAATACCAAGGAGTTTTCTCGCGTGCTGGGCTTGCGCTTGGAAGATTGGGAATTGTGAGGCGAGACGGGAAGCTTGAGCTTACGTTACGCGCCCTTGGTCAGGTTGTTTTATTGAGGCCGGTAAACCGATTAAATAGCTGTATTGCTCGCAATATAAAAACTATAGGGAATAAAATATGAGCAGTAAAGCAAGTGAACTGATCTTTCAAAACGACATGATTGCTCATTTGCTTGCCAATGGTTGGCTATTGGGTAAACCAGAAAATTACAATCGTGACCTGGCTTTATACCCAGAAGACTTGCTGGGCTTTGTGCAAGAAACCCAAGAAGCACAATGGCAAAAGTTTTGTACCCTGTACCCGAATAACCCAGAAGAAAAGTTTTTGGAGCGTGTCGCCACTCAGCTCAACAAGGCTGATCCTAATGCGGCCAATAAAGAGCTACGTACCTTTGGCACCTTGGGGGTGTTGCGCCATGAACTGCGTGATCGTGGTACTCGTTTTAGTTTATGTCAGTTTAAGCCTGAACATGACTTAAATCCCGAGACTTTAGTGCGTTACCAGAAGAACCGTTGTCGTGTCGTGCCAGAGTTGGTTTATAGCCCATGGGCAAATGAAGCGCATTTGGCTGAAACCGGCGCAAAAGCCAAAGCGTGGCGCATTGATTTGGTGTTGTTTGTCAATGGCTTACCGATAGCAACGCTGGAGTTAAAATCAGAGTTTAAACAAGCCGTACACAACGCGATTAAGCAATATAAAATCACGCGTCATTCCATAGATCCTGCCACCAAAAAGCCAGAGCCGTTATTAACCTTTAAGCGTGGTGCGCTGGTGCATTTTGCCGTCAGTCAATATGAAGTGTATATGGCGACACGTTTAGAAGGTAATGACACTTACTTTTTGCCGTTTAACAAAGGCACTAAAGACGGTGCTGCCGGCAATGAGGTACCGGAGGACATTAACCAATACGCCACCGATTATTTGTGGAATGAAGTGTTGCTACCCGATAATTTACTCAACATTCTTGCTCGCTTTGTACATTTACAAATTGAAGAAAAAGAAGATTGGCAGGGACGTAAGTATAAAAAAGAGACGCTCATTTTTCCGCGTTATCATCAATGGGATGTGGTTACAAAACTGATTGAAGCGGCTCGTACCGAAGGGCCTGGTCATAAATACCTGATTCAACACAGCGCCGGTTCTGGCAAGTCTAATTCTATTGCTTGGGTTGCGCATCAGCTCTCGTCAATTTACGATGCCAGTGGCCATAAGCAATTTGATTCCGTAATCATTGTGACGGATCGAACGGTATTAGATGACCAGTTGCAAGATACCATCTATCAGTTTGAACATGTCGATGGTGTGGTCGGCCGTATTAATAACAAAGAGGGCGATGGATCAAAATCTGAAAAGCTCGCTTATGCACTGGAAAATTCTCAACCCATTATTATTGTCACTATTCAAACCTTTCCGCATGTTTTAAAAGCGATTGAGAACAGCGTCAGCTTAAAAGAGCGTCGTTATGCCATTATTGCCGACGAGGCGCATTCTTCACAAACCGGTTCTACTGCGCGTCAGCTAAAAGAAGTGTTGATGATCGATGGACTAAGCAGTGATGATGAGGAAGTGACTGCCGAAGATATTATGGCGGCTACTATCGCTTCACGTCGCGCGTCTAGCAATGTGAGTTATTTGGCGTTTACCGCGACACCTAAAACCAAAACATTGGAGTTATTTGGCCGTTTGCCCAAGCCTGATGAGGCGCCGTCTAAAACCAATCTTCCTCAAGCGTACCATGTTTACAGTATGCGCCAAGCCATAGAAGAAGGCTTTATTCTGGATGTGTTAAAAAACTACATTAATTACAAAGTAGCTTATAACCTAGCGTTAAAGATACAGGGTACTGATCAGGAGGTCGAAAGTAAACGTGCTAAGGTAAAATTGAATCAATGGGTCAGGCTGCATGACTATAATATCGCTCAAAAAGTGCAAGTCATTGTTGAGCATTTTAAAGACAATGTAATGGGGCTATTAAACGGTCAAGCGAAAGCGATGGTTGTGACCAGTTCACGTAAAGAAGCGGTGCGCTACAAGCATGGCTTTGATAAATACATCAAAGCCCAAGGCTATCAAAACATTCATGCGATGGTCGCTTTTTCTGGTGAAGTGGAATTTAACGCTAAAGACCCAAACTCTGAGGGCATGATTGGCGAAAAGTTTACCGAATACAATATGAATCCAAATCTCAAAGGCCGAGATCTGCGTAAAGCCTTTGATTCTGATGATTACCAAGTCATGATAGTTGCCAATAAATTTCAGACCGGTTTTGATCAGCCCAAGCTCTGTGCCATGTATGTGGATAAAAAGCTCGGTGGTGTGGAATGCGTGCAAACCTTGTCGCGGCTTAATCGCACTTATCCAGGCAAAGCCGAAATGGGTACCTTTGTGTTGGATTTCTTCAATGATCCAGAAGACATACTCAGTGCCTTTCAGCCGTATTACCAAACAGCCGAATTGGCCGATGTATCGGACCCTGATTTAATCTTTGATTTGTTTGAAAAGCTTCGAGCTGCCAAAATTTTTAACTGGCAGGAAGTTGAACAATTTTGCGAGGCGTATTTTGTAAAGAGCAAAAGCAATGCGGCCATTGCAAATATCTGCAAACCTGCGGTAGAACGTTGGCAGAAACGCTATAAATCAGCTATTGAGGCTTACAAATTAGCCAGAGACATGTTTGAGCGTACCAAGAAGACGGCTGATGCTGTGTTAATTGCCAATGCCGAAAATAGCTTCAAAGAATGCAAAAAAGAAAAAGATGCGCTTGAAATCTTTAAAAAGGATTTAGGTACCTTTGTACGTTTCTATGAATTCATGTCGCAGATTGTTGATTACGACAATAAGGAGCTGGAAAAATTAAGTCTGTACGCAAGGAACTTAAGACCTATGCTGCGTGAAACCTTTATGGAAGAAGATGGCATAGACTTGAGTAGTGTGGTGCTGAGCCATTATCGCCTTTCCTTGCTACGCCATCAGGACTTGAAGCTAAAAGAAGATTCAGCCGATTACAAACTTGTACCTGGCGAAGGCTTGGGTACGGCAAAACCCAAAGACAGGCATGAAGCATTTATTTCTCAGATTATTAGCCGCTTAAATGAGCTCTTTATGACTGACCATTTAACGGAACTTGATCTGGTAAATTATGCGCAGACTATCAGAGATAAAGTCAGTGAAAATACGTTGGTTATGAAGCAGATTGCCAATAATTCTACTGAGCAGGCCATGCTGGGAGATTTTAGCAAAGCCGTTGATGATGCGGTCATGGATAGTAGTGAGGCCCATAATAATCAGATGATGCAATTGTTATCCAATCCTGCAAAGGCCGCTGATTTTGCAAAGGTGGTGTTTGATTTGTTGACGTTGGCGAATTGAATAACTAAGGAACGAGTACGACACATTTGAGCGCAATGATTTTAAAAATCCCTCAGGGTATCTACACAAGTTATTATCCCTGTAGTGAGGAGGTGCTCATTCCTAAGACTAATAACATCAAGTCAGAAGCGCTTATAATTAACCGCCTAATTATGCGATAATAAAAAGTGTAATAATAAACACGCTAATAACGTATAAAAAGGAAATATCAATGTTCTCATTGCAAACTATCTTCGGTAAAGGCGATAAATTCTATGGCTTGCTAGAAGCTAGTGCCGAATCGGTACATTTATCAGCTAAATCATTAGTCGAAAGTCTAAATACTCCAGCGACAGAACAATCGTTGGAAAAGCTTAAGTTGGCGCGTCGACGTGAAAAGGATTTATTCGCACAAATTAGTGAAGAGCTAGTAAATACCTTTGTGACCGTACTTGATCGTGAAGATATTGAAGCACTTAACAATGCTCTTTATAAGATACCTAAAATTGTGGAGAAGTTTGCGAAGCGTTATGATCTGGCATTACCGCGTATGGGTGACGTGGATTTTACCAGTCGAGCAGTGATGCTGGAACAAGCCTGCAAGGTTTTGAAGCAAATGGTTGATCTATTACGAAAAGGCATGGATTTAGATCAAATCAATAAATTAAACGATCAGTTACATAGTATTGAAGCAGAAGCCGATCGCCAAATACTTGAGTTGTATCGAGATATTTATGCCAATGAAACCGATGCGATTTGTTACCTAATCAAAAGGGATTTGTTTGAAATACTCGAAAAAGCAATTGACCGCTGCCGAGATGCTGGCAATGTTGTCTACTATATTGCCTTAAAAAATTCATAAAGAGATATTCATGCTGATTTTGCTGTTACTCGTCATCGTGGTGGCGCTAATATTCGAGTTTATTAACGGATTTCACGATACTGCAAACTCGATTGCCACCGTTGTTGCAACAAAGGTCTTAACACCTACGCAAGCGGTAATGCTCGCTGCGATCACTAATTTAGTCGGAGCCTTTTCAGGTACCGCAGTCGCTAAAACTATTTCGTCGGGATTGGTTGATACGGGTATGGTTAATATGACCTCCGAAATTTTAATCTGTGCGCTGACGGGTGCGATTATCTGGAATCTGATTACTTGGGCTTTGGGGTTACCATCATCGTCTAGTCATGCCTTGATTGGTGGCTTATGCGGTGCAGCCTTCGCCGCTGGAGGTAATAATATTGATGTGTTGATATGGTCAAAAACAGCGGCAGTGTGGACAGAAAACAAAGGTATACTCTGGAAGGTATTGATTCCGATGATGAGTTCGCCGCTCATCGGATTTGTTTTAGGTATTACTATCATGGGTAGCTTGATGGCTATTATTAGCGGCATGAATTCAGCAGGTGGAAGCCTCGCGAGTATGGCGCGTCCAAAATGGGTTAATGCGGTATTTGGAAAAGCTCAGCTTTTATCCGCCGCTTATATGGGCTTTGCTCATGGCAGTAACGATGCGCAAAAAACCATGGGGATTATTGCCTTAGCCGTGTTTGCTGCAAATGGTACAGGTACGCTGGATCAGTTGCCTGTTTGGGCTGAGTTTTTAAGGCCAGATGGCGGAGAAAAAGATATAGACTCTTGGATTGTTTTTTCTTGCGCTTTGATTATGGCACTGGGTACTTCGGTAGGCGGCTGGCGTATTATCAGGACGCTAGGTCACAAAATGGTCAAGTTACACCCGATACATGGTTTCGCAGCGGAAACCAGTTCAGCGACCATTCTGGTAGTCGCCGCGCATTTCGGTATGCCAGTTTCTACTACGCATAGTATTTCAACAGCCATTATGGGTGTTGGTTTTGCCAAAAATCCTCACGCGCTAAAGCTTTCTGTCATCGAGCGAATTGTTTGGGCATGGGTATTAACCATTCCGGCTGCGGGCTTAGTCGCGTGGAGCATGGTCAATGCGTTGTTTTTGTTACACTAGAATCAGCCCGCTTGTTGCTCGCTGTGCCTTTAAGTGGCTCGCCTTTCAAGGCGAACCATGACGCCATATAAAATATGTGACAAGCCGGTATAAAGAAAGAATGGGGCAAAATTTTCATCAATCGCTACGGCATTAATTTCGCCGTAAAAGTTCATTGAAGCTATCATCATTATTAGGAAAAACCCTACAGGTATCATGACTTGAAAGTTATGTCTGAAATAACTATAAAATAAGATCATGATTTCAGTCATTGCCAGATAGATCATGATGATGCGCAAATTATTGTCCAGAGCGCCATAAAGATCCTCGTTAAATTCAAAGAGTGAGTAATTATCTGATATTGATAATAGGCAACCAGTTATGAGTATCATAACGGAAATGTAGAAATTAACTTCAAGGAGTAATTTGATGCTTTTAAATGCCATGCTATTTATCTGCTTTGCCTATGATAGGCACTGGATTAACCGTTAGGTAGATTGAAGACATTACAAAATGAACAATCTTGGTAAGCAATTTACCTGCTAATCGTTAGCTTGTCAAAAGATGTTGGGAACTGTGCTGACTATGGCGGATTTTTTAATCAAAAATCCGCCATATATTTTGTAAGCTTATGAGTTTGGCATTGAAGATAGATGGGCGTCTAATTCTGCTCTAATGAGAGCATCGTAATGGCGGTTTAATGTGGCATCGCTAGGCCGTGGGAGAAGAGTCGCTTCTACTTTTTGTTGTAACTGTGACAAAAATGTATTTTCTGGTGTTATTTGTTCAATGACGTTAAGTTCTGAGTCGTCTTGATTAACTTCAGTGCGCATTTTGATTAAGGCAATAACTAAGAGTGCTAAGAAAAACACAATAACTTCTAACATATCAATACCTCAGCTAGATAAAGTACAGAGATTTAATACCATGAAAGTTGGTCTGCTTTAAAACGATTACTATGGTTTTTAATATTGAAGACAATGATTGCAATGGTAAACAATGTTGTTGATACGGTATATTCACCGGAAATAAATAGTACGATTGAAAATATAATCAGTGCGGCTGTGCCACTATTTTTAGGTAAAGTTTTCATATTTGAGCTCGTTTAAAATTAACTATGGTTAGATTGTATCTGACTTGTTTTTTGAGGGCAATGCTATGATATACGCATGGATTGTATTCAAATTAGAAACAATTGATTCGGCGTGTCACGTAACAATAGTGTAAGCATTTATTTTATTTTTAAGCTGGCTGATTTGTTTAGCCATTGATTCGCTTTATCGGATAACCAGCTGCCCGCTACGTTGTCGTTTTTGCAAATATGGTCTAAAAAAGCAATAGAAACGCTGTAAACAACGGCGACTTGGGCATAATCTTGATTACCATTTAATGTAGATCCGCCTCTCGATTTAGGAGGCATTCTATTTGATGGCTTATCTTCATGAGAGCTTCGTTCAGTGCTACCACCATATGCATTACTAAAGCGTGATCTGCTATTTCTGGATTCAGTTTCTTCTGGGGATTCTTGTGTAGATTTTAGGTCTTGGCTTTGGATTAAATGATCACCAGACAATAGCAGGTGATTGCCTTTTTTTAAAACTAATAAATATTTGTTTCCCGGTGGAGCATATTCCCAGATAGCGGTGCGTGCAAAAGGGGTACTAATCGCGGAAGGATCTTCATCTTCTGCGCCCGTGACAGCAAGAATGGGCATGGATATGTTTTGATAGCGTGTACTGATGTCTCCCAATGCCATATCTACGGCAGGACTTAACAAAATAGCAGCTAGTGGTCGAAAATCTGCTGTTGAGGGTAGGGCGATATTATACGTTTCGCCAATGATAGCCGCTGTTGTTTGTGCGCCTATATCATAACCGGCAATAACGACTCGAGATAAATCGGCCCTTGCAAATAACCCTAGTCTACTTTGGCTGCGCTGTTTGAGTTGTGCATAAGCCCAGAGCACATGATTTATGCGCTTGCTAAGCTGTTCTTGCGAAAAGTATTGATGCCCTACGTAGCGAAGATCATTGTTTCTAACGTCTTTTAAAGCTGCCGAATTGTCATATTCTTTACTAAACCATGAGCTACTTTTAGTGGGTGTCACTTTGGATGTCCCTTTAAGTGCTTCACCAAGCGTTATAGGTTGTACACTAAATACAGAATATCCTGCTTTAGCCCATGTTTCTCTCCAGAGTTTACCGGCCTCGGCAGCTTCACCTAAGCCAGGTAAATAAACAATTAGAGGATAATTGCCCGGAACTACCGGGGCAAGCATAGTTATCTGAATGCCTTGACCATCATGCTGCCAGGTTTCTGTGATGGACTCTATATCATAGTTGAGTACCGCAGAGTAGCCGCCCTTTGCTATAGATTCATTTATTTTTGTCGATTGCTGTTCAGCTGTTAAGAGGCTAGGTCTCATAAAACAAGCCGTCATGAAACTAGTGATAAGAAGACTATAAGTTATTGCCAAAAAGTAAGAGGTCATTTTGTTCATGAGATAATGCTAAGGTTCTTTTTAAGAGACGGTCAGTATTAAAGCTAAGCTTAGCTTAGGAACGAGCACGACACACTTCGGCAACTATGATTTTAAAAATCCCCCCAATCACCTCTTTTTCAAAGAGGGGAGCTGGATGTTACTTGACTATATTATTTCGTGCCCATTCCTTAGTTAATGTGTTTAATTTAGTTATTCTTTTGGCAACGTAGGCGTTAAGTCATTATGATTTGGCTGTGTTGGCTTTGCGTTAGGTGTTAAGTTAGGTATAGGCAAGGGAATAGGTGGGTAGGATGATGTTACTTGAGCAGGCGTAACGCCAGTGAACTGCCCATAAACTGGAACCTGATGGCCTTTAATGTACATGCATTGTATATAAGCCATATCGTAGTGTAGTTGATCTTCATCTATAGAAGAAGATCTTGACGAGGCTGCGTTAGCGTTACTATTCTGATTTAAAGTGCCGCTCACTTGGCGTGCGGCAAATTGCTGGCAGATCATATGATCATTACTAAAGTGCTCTAATGATAGGCCGATACCTGGTAGTACCATGATACTGGGGCCAGTGGGTATGCTCGCGCAGCCTAGCATCGTTAGTAAAATGATGCTTGTAACTATAATAATTAAACGAGACATTAGAAAGCTCCTTGGTTAGCGAGGCGGTGGGGTGGGTTCAACTTGCTGCCAACCATTTGGACATTCTCTAACATAAGGATAATAGCCTTTTGGATTTTGGCAGTAATACCAATAATTACTTTGATTTTGTTGTACGACAGGTGCTGGGCTTTGCTGAATATAGACCGGTGGGGCTGTTGGAACGGCGACCACAGCAGGTGGGTAAGCATAACCATAGTTATTATAGCCACCATAATAACTACCGAGCCCGTAGCCCACACCTAAACCCAAGCCTAAACCGAGTGCTCCGTAGCCATATCCGTTATGATGGCCGCCACGATAGCCATCATAATGATGGCCTCCGTATCCACCGCCATAATGACCGCCACCATGACCGCGGTCACCCCATGCAGGATTTATAGCTAGTGATCCAACGAGTGTAGTCGCTAAACATAATGCTGTGATTTTTTTCATAATAATCTCCATGCTAGAGGTGCTAGTGATAGTTAACGTTAGTACGATAAAAAAGAGACTATCGGTATTGATTTTGTTAAGACTTAAATTAAAGTTGATAGTGTATACCTGTTATCTATCACTCGTAACTATATTATAAAATAGACTATAACCTCAGATAGATAGAGATGTTTTAAGGATTTTTTTGAGTGCGTGCAAAGTAATTTAGGCTACCAACTTAAAGTGGGACATTTTCAGTACAGACGAAAGGCTAAGGGCGAAAGATTAAGTCTAGAAGGCTAGCAACTTACGGCGTGACAGATACTAGATTTAACCCTTTGCCCTTTGTCTGCGCTTAGAAGAACCCTATCTAAAAATGAACGATTAAGTTCCGTCCCGCCTTAAGTTAGTAGCCGTTAAGTCTTTACCTAGATTCAGCATTTCCAGTGCTAAATTAGCCATGTTTTTGGAGCCACCGCCTTGTCCTAATTTCTCTTTGACCAAAAGTAAGTTTGTACGCATGGCATCAGCGTAGGGTTTATCTAGCAAAATCCGTTTTACTTCTACAGCGATGTTTTCAGGTGTTGCCGCTTGTTGAATTAGTTCTTTAATAGCAAGCTTGCCTAAAACAATGTTGGGTAACCCTATAAAAGGCGTATTAATCAAGCATCGACCTAACCAGTAAGTAATGGTCGCTAATTTATAAGTAATCACCATAGGTATAGTCATTAATGCGACTTCTAAGGTTGCCGTTCCTGAGCTGGTCATAATGACATCGCAGCATTGCATGACATCATAGGGTTGATTTTTTATAACCGTAATACGACAGCTTGAGGCGCTTAAATAAGTGTTTAACAAGGCATCACTAATCGAGTCGGCTTGAGGCAATATAAATTGCACATTAGGAATATCGGCATGTAATCGTTCAGCAGCCATTAACATAACCGGCAATAAGCGATTGATTTCATTGGCGCGACTGCCCGGCAATAAACCAATAACGGGTTTATGCTCATCTAAACCAAACCGAATACAGTTTTCAGCTCGACTATGGTTGGCATGGACTTTATCTACAGAAGGATGGCCGACATAACGCACGGGTACATTTTCGGCATCATAGTAAGCCGTTTCAAAAGGGAAGATTACCGCCATCATGTCGATTGCTTTACCATAGGTTTTTACTCGACCAGGCCGCCAAGCCCAAACTTGTGGGCTCACATAAAACAATACTTTGATACCTAAGCGCTTAGCGAAACGCGCCAATTTAAGATTGAATTCTTTATAATCCACACAGACTAGCAAGTCAGGTCTTTCAGTTGAAAGCAACTGTTGCATCAGCGTTAAGGCGCTACGAATTTCACCATAGTGCTTAATGACTTCAATCACACCGATAACGCCGATAGCCGCTGAATCATAGCGGATATCGATACCCGCCTGTGCCATTTTTGTACCACCCATACCGATGCCTTTAATAGTGGGCTGTTGTGCTTTTAGCTCCAAAAACATATTGGCAGCGTGCTGGTCGCCGGAGGATTCTCCGGCGCTGAAAAGGATAGTTAAGGTTTTTTTTTGTTGAGGCATGGATAAATTTCTCTGGACTATAAATTAATTAATAGCCAATTCATTAGCAATCATTTCCGCCTGCTTAAGCACGGTTTCAGTGGCAAGTAACTGCATGTCAGGTGGATAGCCGTATTGCCGCAATAGTCGTTTGATAACAACCTTTAGTTTGGCTTTTACATTTTCTTTTATTGTCCAGTCAATGGAGGCATTTTCTCTAACTCGCTGCGTTAATACAATCGCTAATTCACGTAATTGATCATGCTGCATAAGCTTTTTTGCACTGTCATTACTGGCTACTGCCGTATAAAACGCATACTCAAAATCGGTTAAGCCTAGTGTTTTTGCTTGCGAATCAGACGCGACAATTTCTTTACTAATCCGAATTAATTCATCCATGACTTCGGCGGCAGTCAGAATTTTGTTCTGGTATTTCTTAATGGCGTTTTCTAACATTTCCATCAAGGATTTGCTTTGCACTAAGTTCTTTTTGGCACGGACTTTCAACTCATCGTTAAGTAATTTTTTAAGCACTTCCAGTGCGATATTCTTATGTTCCATGCCTTTTAATTCTAGCAAAAACTCTTCTGAAAGAATCGAAATATCCGGCTTTTTTATACCCGCAGCATCAAATATATCCACCACTTGTTCTGACACTAAGGCTTTATCAATGACCTGCCGAATAGTAGTTTCTATTTCTTCATTGGTTTTGCCGGAACCGGTGCTGTCAAACTTTGCCAGCCGCGCCTTGACCGCCTGAAAAAAAGCCACTTCATCTTTGGCATCCATGGCTTGTTCGTGAGGTATAGCGATCGCAAAAACCTGAGATAAGGCGGTAACTTGGTTAATATAGCGTTTTTTACCCTCATCAAGACCTAAAATATGTTCTTCAGCGGCCAGTATGAGTGATAATTTTTGCGAAGTCTCGGCGGCAAAATAATCCTCGTAAGGAAATCCGTGGTACATAGCGGACACCACTTCAATTTTTTCAAGCATTAGCTGCACAGCTTGTTCCTGCAACAACGTTGGGTCGCCTCTCCCGCCTGCATCAGAATAAAACGATAAGGCTTCTTTAAGGTCAGAGGCAATACCCAGATAATCCACCACCAAACCGCCAGGCTTATCTAAATAAACACGATTTACCCGTGCAATCGCTTGCATGAGGTTGTGGCCTTTCATGGGTTTGTCGATATACAGCGTGTGCATACTGGGTGCATCAAAGCCGGTCAGCCACATATCGCGAACGATCACTAGTTTGAGTTCGTCATCATTGTCTTTCATACGTTCCGCCAAAGCTTTACGTTGCTTCTTGGTAGTATGGTGTTTGGCGAGTTTGTGGCCATCCGACGAAGAGGCCGTCATCACCACTTTGATGACACCTTTATTCAAGTCATCCGAATGCCATTCCGGCTTTAATTTAATGATTTCTTCATATAGGTCAACAGCTATTCGGCGTGACATGTTTACCACCATGCCTTTACCGGCAAATACTTCTTGCCTCGCTTCAAAGTGGCTGACAATATCTTGTGCGATATTCTTGATGCGTTGCGCACTTCCTACCAAAGCTTCAAGTTGTGTTCGCTTGGACTTAGCTTTTTGGGTTTCGGACAATTCGTCTTGGTCCAGTTCTTCATCCAATTGGGCAACGAGTTTTTTTCCTTCATCGCTTAATCCGACTTTAGCTAAACGGCTTTCATAGAAAATACGCACCGTTGCGCCGTCTTCCACGGCTTGGGCAATGTCGTAAATGTCGACATAATTACCGAATACCGCCGGTGTGTTCACATCCGTTTTTTCAATCGGTGTGCCGGTAAAGCCTAAATAAGTGGCATTTGGCAAGGCATCGCGCAGATATTTGGCAAATCCATACACTACTTTTTTGCCTATTACATTGCCGTGCACATCTTTTTCGTCGATGGTTTTAGCATGGAATCCATATTGGGTGCGATGTGCTTCATCTGCAATCACCACAATGTTACGGCGGTTTGATAATTCCTCATAAACATTGCCCTCTTCAGGCTGAAACTTTTGGATCGTCGAAAAAATCACCCCGCCGGATGCGACTTTTAGCAGGTCTTTGAGCTGCCCTCGATCTTCAACCTGCTTGGGTTCTTGCCTCAATAATTGAGCAGATGCCGCAAAAGTATCAAATAATTGATCGTCCAGATCATTGCGGTCGGTAATCACTAACACGGTAGGATTATCCAAAACCAAAACAATCTTTCCGGTATAAAACACCATAGACAGTGATTTGCCGCTGCCTTGGGTATGCCAGACCACACCGGCTTTTTTATCCCCTTTCGGTTGGCTTCTGACACCTGTTACACCGTAATTTTCCGGTGATTCCTGAACATCTTTTTCATGACTAAAATTAGCCGCCCGCAAGGTCGAGACAATGGCTGCATTCACGGCATAATATTGGTGATAAGCCGCCAGTTTTTTAACGGTGCTGATACTAATCACGCCGGTTTGCGAGTCTTCTTTTTTGGATTTCTCAAATACGATGAAATGACGAATCAAATCCAGCAAGGTGGCCTTGTTCAACATACCGTTAATCAAGGTTTCGAGTTGGCTTACCAAATACGAGGCTTCCGCTTTGCCATCGGTTGATTTCCACGTCATAAAACGGCTCAAACCAGCCGACAACGAACCCGCTTTTGCTTCCAGACCATCGGAAATGACCAATATGGCGTTATAGGTGAATAAACTTGGAATGGTGTGCTTGTAAGTGTCCAGTTGCTGATAAGCGGATTTAATCGTAGCATTTTCATCAACGGCATTTTTAAGTTCGATGACCACCAAAGGCAAGCCATTAACAAACAGCACAATATCGGGGCGTTTGTTCTGATTGTTCTCAATCACCGTAAATTGATTGGCTACGACAAACTCATTATTTTCCGGATGAGTAAAATCAATCAGCCAGACCAAATCCCCGCGATCCTGGCCGTCTTTTTGGTAATTAACATTTACGCCTTCAGTCAACAGTCGATGGAAGGCTTCATTATTAACCAGTAATTCCGGCGAATGGATGCGTTCGACTACTTTAACGGCTTCTTGTAAAGCGTGATGAGGAACGATTGGGTTGATACGTTGCACCGCTACACGTAAACGCTCGATAAGCATGATTTCATCATAACGGCTGCGTTCTGGCCGATCACCGTCGGGAGCAATGTCAGGAGCGTAAATATAGTCGTAACCTAGGTGTTCAAATAGCTTAATGGCGAAGGCTTCAATCGCATTTTCTGTTAGTTTATTCACGCTGTTTGGGCTCTTTTTTACGGGTGATTTGCTGCACGATTTTATCAAACTCGTAACGATGGGGTTTATATTGCATTACAAGAATCAAACTGCTCGATTTTTTCGAGTAGTTGCCTCTGGCTGTAATTAACCTGAGCAATAACAATTTAGTTGGGTATGGGTTAAGTTAATTTGTTGTTTGCAGTCCAAATATCGATATCCACCCCGCTAAAATCAGCGTCATTAGTTACCAATATGCATTGATGTTCCTTACATGTTCTAACGATTAACTCATCATTAAAATCAGTGTTGGCTAAACTGATCGTAGAAATATCAGCTTTATCAAATAACTTTCCAACCATCTTAAAATGTTTCAAAATTCGATTGTTGACTACTATTTCAATGTCTTGAGAAACTTGAATGCCTTCAGCCGTTGAACGGAAACGCTTAAAATTGCACTGATTTCTAGTCAGTCCTTTAGTTTTTAAATAGTTTTCATATTCAAAGCGAAGAAAAGCGTTAATAAATTCAGACAATACAAATACATCGACACAAAGAACGTTTTGCATTTTTAAACACTGCGCAAAAATTGCTGTGTAAGCATTAATGGCCCATTGAGTTGAAGGGGCCGCAACTGGACTAAATAAATACAACAATACGTTAGTATCAAAAAATAACTGCCTATCTTTAACCTGGGCAACATCCATCGCTTTAATCCTTAAGCTCATTCATCTTCTCCCATAATAAGCTTAACCGATTCTTCCAGCCATGAAGGATCTTTGTAGTAAAGCTTGGCGGTTTCAATCACTCGGCGCAATAATGCAATGTCCGTATCTGCCATATCGACAACATTTACCAATTTACGAATCTTTTCTTCAGTAAAGTCCCTGTAAAGTTGGCCAATCGCGGTATTTAAAAACGCTGAGGTCAGCATTTCTACATTATGAAATGAAATCTCGACTGATTGTTCTTGCTGCAAGGCTTTGCTAATCGAGTTAAACACGGCATCGCCATCTTTAGCCTCAACACAAAATCCGTTACCTACCAGATTGAACACCGATATTGTTATAGGGCTCATAACCATTTCCTCTTAAAATAAAGCTGTTTTTTTCGCTTCACTAACCAGCGAATAATTATTTGTGTCGTCTGTCCGAAACGAAACATTAACAATAGTACCGGGGAATCCCTTGTAAAGTTTCTCTACCTGCTCACCCGAACTATCATATTGATAAAAACCATCACCGCTAATAATTTGTAACTTACCATTATTACGCAGGATAAATTCACTTAATATAGCCAAGCCGATTCCTCCTGATACACCTATCTTCGTGGTATTTCTATCCTTAACTGCCCAACGTATGGCTTCAACAGACGAAATTTTTTTGTCAAAGCGCTGTAAAAATTTTTGTTTAAAACCAATTCCCGTATCGACGATACAAAACTCAATCGTATGGTATTTAGGAAAAAATTGCCCACAAGTATAAACGTGCTTGGTTTCACTGTGGAGTTGTGCATTAACGAATAATTCAAGCATGGCTTCGGTCATTTTTTTACGCAAACCCACGCTCATATTGGGTAATTCTGGCCGATTTAGAAACTGGGTACTCACATATTCACGAAAATAACGCCCGTCATCCGGCTTCATTTTTTTATATTGAATGGTTGTGCCGTAAGAGTCTACTTGGAGAGGAAAACCAAAATGACTTAAAAAACCATTTTTTTGCAGAATACTTTTAATGCCGTTATTAATATGATCAAAAACAACATCGTTTAAATTATCTTCCAGTAAATCCAGCACCGCCCCTAACGGAGCGGCCATATTGGCATTAAACCATTCATACAATGAAACAGGGATTTTCTCAAAATACTTTTCTTTATTCTTATCATATAAATTAGCGATTTGAGCATAATCCGATGATGAAGAGTGGATGTTACATAAATTGTTGCTTGTCATAAGGCTACGCGTACTTCGCCGCTTATTAATTTAGGTAACAGGTTATCGCGGAGGGTTTCTAGGGTTTGGATTTGTATCTGGTTGATATTTAATTTTTTAAATAGCAATTTTACTTGCTGGTTAAATTTTTCAATTAGCAATGTTGGAGGAATTTTAAGTTGAATGCCATGAGCCAGATTTTTATTAAGTCCTGGAACAGCAGAGTCTGAATTCATCTCGCCCAAGTTTAAAGTCTTTAGCAAAAAATATTCAAAAAACAAACCATCTGATTTAATTTTACTGGTTATATAGAAAGTTGTATCGATGGGGAAAAAATTGTGAAACGAGTAGTTTATTACGCCCAAAGTTCCTTTTCTTCCAGTGATTATTCCAGGTGCTTCCACTAAGTATTCATTGTGATAACCGACTATTCCACTAGAACCATAAACGGGAAAGCCGTACCCGCTTCTTTCTTGGTCTCGTAAAGTTTTACCATAATTAAACTCAACCAAATCGTTTAATGTTCCTTCCTCCCAGTCAGCCCTCGCCTCAACCACAAACCACTGCCGGAACAGCGTTTCAGCCATAGCTTCGAGAGTCTTGTTTTGGCGGTGCAGTAGGTCTATTTTATCGTCCAAACTACTGAGAACGGCGGCAATGGCTTTTTGTTCTGGGAGTGGCGGAATTAAGATTGGTATATCCTTAATGTTATAAATTGGCAATTTAGGCTGAGTTGAACCAACGTTTCTTTTTTCAATCTCTTCTTGACCATTTGGAGATTTTAAAAAATAGTATAGGAAGTGGTTATTAATACCTTTTGATTTTTGAACAAATTTTACGCAATTTTCCGTTAAATTTGCGCCATCTAACTCATTTGAAATAATCCCTGTAAATCCAATTGAGCCTACAATTGAAAGTATGACATCATCTTTATTAACGATATAACGAGAAATACTTTTCTGGATTTCTTTTGTGACAAATTGAAGCCCTTGTTTAGTTATCCATTTGCTACTTAAATCTGTTACCCGTATATATGGATGATTGGTTTCATAATCTACAAGTAAATCACCTTTAGGTAGTCTTTTCCCACCTTTGACATCAAATAAATCCCCTAATTTATACTCCCGCCACTCACTCATAACTCAACCCTTGCAGTCATAACGCATGTTCCTGTAACCACTCCCGCAACGCCTCATTCATCCGCACTTGCCAATTATTGCCCGCCGTCCGAAAAGCCGAGATAATATCAGCGTCATACTCAATCGTTGTGGTAACTTTTTGACTGCTCGCAGGCTTGATTAAATGTGGAAACAATTCAGCCGCTGTTTTCGCCTCGCTAAACATTGCCGTTGTCCATTCCGGGTTTTCCTCATCAATCAACTCAGGATTAAAAAAACTTTCAACCGTATTATTGAATCGTTCTACTGCGCATTGCGCAATAGCTTCATCCATTTCTTCAAGGCTAACACTACACTCTGCCTTTATAATGCCGCATATATCTTTAAAATTGTCAGTCATAATTCAATCCTCGCCAAACTCAACCCATCATTCAATTCTGCTTCAATCGCTTCAATACTTGGCAAAGAAGATTTAAATTCATCGGGCAAACTTTGAGTAATAATATATTCACTTACGCCAATAGGCTTATGAATATCTTTTAACGCATATTCAACAACAGTCGCATTTTTTGATTTACAAATCAGTATACCAATCGTGGCATTATCCGATTCTGATTTTAAAACCCCATCTACAGCCGACACATAAAAATTCAATTGACCGATAAACTCAGGTTTGAATTTAACCGTTTTCAGCTCCACTACGACATAGCAATGCAATTTGACATGATAAAACAACAAATCAATAAAAAATTCGTCGCCTGAAATGTCGAGTTTATATTGCCGTCCCAGATAAGAGAAACCCACCCCCAATTCCAGCAATAAACGCGTCACCTGAGCGACTAACGCCGCTTCCAGCTCTTTTTCATTGTGCTTTTCGGTGAGTGATAGAAAATCAAAAATTTAGGGGTCTTTTAAGGTTTCACTGGCTAAATCCGATTGCGGCGCGGGTAAGGTTGTTTGAAAATTGCTGATGGCTTTACCTTGTCGCTGATAAAGATTGCTTTCGATTTGATGCGTCAAAACTACCCGAGACCAGTTGTTTTGTAGGATTTTCTGCACATAAAATACCGCTTCATTCGGATTTTTAATTTTGCTGAGAATGACGAGATTGTGTCCCCAAGGAATTTGCGCAACAAGTTGTTTCGCAATTGCGGGTTGCTCTGACCAAAACCTGTACCATTGGCGCATTAGCTCTAAATTTCTTTTGGAAAAGCCTTTCATATCAGGAAACTCAGCCTGTAAATCACGGCTCAGTTGTAATAAAAAACCATCTCCCCATGCTGCAGTTTGCTGTTGAGTAACAATACGCTCAGCTAAATCCCAATAAAGCTGTAATAAGGCTTGATTAACCATAATCGCTGCTTTGATTTGTACGCTTTGTACCTGCTGTTTGATGTCTTGAACAAAGGCTTTGTAATCATCGGTTTTAATGAGGCTGTCAGTCATAACACCACTCTTGCCAAATTCTCTATAATCTCCCGATTCAATTCCGTTTCTTCCAGCAACTGCGCTTCAAACTCCGCTTTCAGCGCAGTAAACCGCTTCTTAAAATCAAAGTCATCTTCATCATCCGGCAAGCCCACATAACGCCCAGGTGTCAGCACATAATCAAGTTCTTTGACCCGTGCAATGGGTGCGGAACAACAAAAGCCTTTTACATCTTCATAGTTTCCATCAGGATTGCGCCAGTTGTGGTAGGTATTAGCGATTTGTTGAATATCTTCTTCTGATAATTCACGGGTGCGACGATTGATTAAATGCCCCAAATTACGCGTATCAATAAACAAAATTTCTCCGCTCCGGTTTCTAAATTTGCCGTTGCTGCGGTTACGGCTCATAAACCACAAAGCAGCAGGAATTTGTGTATTCAAAAACAGTTTGGCGGGCAGGTTAACGATGCAGTCGATCAGGTTGCCGTCTTCAATCAGGGCTTTGCGGATGTCGCCTTCACCGCTGGTTTTAGAGGTCAATGCCCCTTTAGCCAATACGATGCCCGCTTGGCCGCTAGGGGCAAGGTGATAAGCAAAGTGTTGTAACCAGGCAAAGTTGGCATTTCCGGCAGGAGGTGTACCGTATTGCCAACGGCCATCAGTGCGTAACAGTTCTCCGCTCCAATCGCTGACATTAAACGGTGGGTTGGCAATGATGTAATCGGCTTTCAAGTCTTTGTGGGCATCGTTCAAAAACGAGCCTTCGTTGTTCCATCTGACTTGTGAGCTATCAATGCCGCGTATGGCGAGATTCATTTTAGCCAGCCGCCAAGTGGTTTGGTTGCTTTCTTGCCCGTAAATGGAAATATCATTGACGCGACCTTGATGTTCTTCGACAAACTTTTCCGATTGCACAAACATTCCGCCGGAACCACAGCATGGATCAAACACCCGCCCTTGATAAGGTTCAAGCATTTTTACCAAGAGTTCGACAATGCTGCGAGGAGTGTAGAACTGTCCACCTTGTTTGCCTTCGGCCAGTGCAAATTCACCCAAGAAATATTCAAATACATGCCCTAACACATCCGCACTACGGGCTTTTGCATCACTCAACGCGATATTGCCAACCAGATCAATCAAACCGCCAAGGCTGGCCGGATCAAGATTTTGCCGTGCAAACACCTTCGGCAATACGCCTTTGAGCGAAGGGTTTTCTTGTTCGAGCGCATCCATAGCTTCATCAACAAACGAGCCAATTTTTGGCTGCTTGGCTTGGGCTTGCAAGAATGACCAACGTGATTCAGTCGGTACAAAGAACACGTTTTCGGCTTTGTATTCGTCTTTATCTTCGGGGTCTGCGCCGGCATATTCACCTTCGCCTGCATGCAATTTAACAAAGTGTTCTTCAAAAGAATCAGAAATATATTTCAGGAAGATCAAGCCTTGCACAATGTGTTTGTACTCGGCGGCATCGATATTTTTCCGCAGTTTGTCGGCGGCTTTCCATAGTTGTTTTTCTAAAGGTTCTTGATTTTCAGCTTTGGCCTTCGCCATATATTTTCCTTGATTTTTGAGGTGCATTGCATTGTTAGAAACAGTGCTTACAGTTAAGTAATCTATGTGCTTCGAGTAAAACAGCTTCAGCTGTTTTAAAAGGCAATAGCTGAAGCTATTGCTGCACTTAAAACTGTTTTCACTTAACTTAATGGCAATCGGAAGGGATTATTCCTAAGAAACTATACCTTCAAAACACCTCGAATAATGTCCACAATCTTGTGAATATCATCATTGCTTAGAAACGGACAAATCGGCAGAGAAAAACAAGTCGCTGAAACGTGTTCGGTAACGGGTAAACTTAGACCAGCACACTCTTCTTTAAAGACATTTTGCTGATGCAAAGGCACGGGATAATAAACGGCACAGGCAATTTCTTGAGCCTGTAAGGCTTGCATTATTTCATCACGATGATCAGATAATAAGGTGTATTGATGATAAACATGCTCGCCTAAACCATCTTCATAAGGGGTAATGAGTGGCAAATCTGCCATGAGTTCTGAATACAAATGAGCGACATGACGACGCGCTTGATTGTATTGATCGATGCGTTTTAATTTGGCGCGTAAGATGACGGCCTGCATTTCATCGAGACGACTGTTATAGCCAATCACATCATGGTAATAACGCACATCTGAACCGTGATTACGGAGTTGTTTTATTTTAGCCGCTGTTTCATCTGAGTTAGTAACGACTAAACCGCCATCACCAAAGGCACCTAGATTTTTGCTGGGAAAAAAGCTGTAGCCTCCCGCGTGACCTATCGCACCTGTTTGTTTGCCATTAATGCTGGCACCAAAGGACTGACAAGCATCTTCAATTAGTTTTAATTGATGTTGTTCACAAAGCTGCATAATCTCTGTCATATCTGCTGGCTGACCAAACAGATGCACGGGCATAATGGCTTTAGTTTTAGAGGTAATGGCAAGCTCTATGGCTTCTGGAGAAATATTGAAAGTTCTAGGATCAATATCAACAAAAACAGGAATAGCACCCACATATTTAATCGCTTCTGCTGTGGCTATAAAGGTAAAGGCACTGGTAATGACTTCATCACCCGCACCGATACCTTCGGCAATTAAGGCTAAATGTAAAGCATCGGTGCCAGAGGCAACGCCAATGGCATGTTTAACGCCTAGGTAAACTGCGGCTTCCTTTTCAAAAGCCTGTACATTGGGACCTAATATAAAAGCACAGTTTTCTATAGTTTCAGCCAAGCCGCGCTCAACTTCATCTTTAATTTCAACATATTGAGCTTTCAGATTTACCATGGGTATCATGTTTTATTGCCTTATATCTTATAGGTAGACGTGTCTCTACGAATGATTATGAAACGCTAATAACAGAGTTTATTATTAACTTAATATTTTAAAAGGGCGTATGCAATACGCCCCTACGGACATCACCACAATAATATCGTTCTTGTGTGTAATTCCAATCTAACTATTTATCACCAAGCAACTGGGTAATTTGTATCGCTGTTGCCAAGGCTCGTCTGCCGGCCTCGCCAGAGACTAAAGGTGGATGTCCAGTTTGAATACAATTAATAAAGTGTTTAATTTCTTCAAGCAGCGCATCACCGCCTTCGAATACAGATTCTTCTGTTTCTATTTCAGGAATACCTGGAAACATTTCTTTACTACCTGTTTTGTATTTACTTAATATTCGGTTTTGAAAATCAACAGAGATATAGGAACTGGGCCTAAACAAGCGCATTTTACGTTCTAGCTTCATACTGATTCGGCTGGCGGTGACATTGGCTACACAGCCATTTTTGAAGAGTATTCTGGCATTAGCAATATCGGTGCCCTGCGTTAAAACGGCTGTGCCACTGGCATCAATGCGCTCTATTTCAGAATCAACTAAGGCTAAAATAATATCAATGTCGTGGATCATTAAATCTAAAACCACGCTGACATCATTAGCCCTAGGATTAAAGGGCGATAGACGATGTGACTCAATAAACAGCGGTTTTTCATCTTTATCTAAGCCTAATACCGCTGAATTAAAGCGTTCTAAATGACCTACTTGCAAAATAAGATTTTTAGTTTTAGCGATGGCGATTAATTCATCCGCTTCGGCAACGGTAACGGTAATCGGTTTTTCAACCAAGACATGAGTGCCGGCATTAAGAAAATCCTTAGAGACTTGATGATGCAGGGTAGTTGGCACCACAATACTGACGGCATCAACATTCCCCAGCAATGCTTGATAATCCGTTAATGCCCGCGCATTATGTTTATCTGCAACCGCTTTGGCGGCTGCTTCATTGATATCGACAACAGCGACTAATTCACAGTCGGGTAATGAGGCATATTTTTCAGCATGAAATCTACCTAAATAACCGGTACCAATAACAGCACATTTTAATTTCTTCATTTGCTTTAATGACATTCAATTTAACGTAAGCCGAACAGAGTCTTATAACAATAACGTTATCAGCAGTGAACTATTCGGTGATGGAGCTGGCTTTAGTATTGTAATCTATCAATATTTAATCATAAACTTTATCATGCTTTGTTCGCAAAACCCCGTTGTTCAGGCTCCAGCGATGTAAATCTTGCAAACGAAGTTATAAACACCGTAGGGGCGTATTGCATACGCCCCTACGGACTGGTCATCACCACAATGTTATCGTTCCTGATAAATAAAGCGTGTGTAAATACCTATGCTTTAAGTGGGGAGAATGCGAAGTCTCATATCCAGCGCAAGCGGTTAGCATTAGTGACTACGGTCACAGAAGATAAGGCCATCGCAGCGCCGGCAATCATTGGGTTTAATAAAATACCAAATAAGGGGTAGAACAAGCCAGCAGCGATAGGAATACTAATGATATTATAGAAAAAAGCCCCGATTAGGTTTTGTTTTATATTAATCACCGTCGCTTTTGACAAGGCAATCACCTCTGGAATTTTTAATAAGGAGCCTTGCAGTATAACGATATCAGCACTCTCAATGGCAACATCGGTACCCGTACCTATAGCCATGCCAACATTAGCTTGCGCCAATGCCGGTGCATCATTGATACCATCGCCAACCATGCCGACAATTTCACCTTGTTGCTGCAATTCTAAAACGACAGCGGCCTTATCTTGAGGTAATACCTGAGCACACACTTCAGAAATCCCCGCTTGTTTAGCAATAGCATGAGCCGTTATTTGATTATCGCCAGTCACCATAATAATACGCAAGCCTAGGTCTTTAAGGTGTTGTACGGCAAGAGCTGAATCTTTCTTGATGGGATCAGAGACGCCAATAATGCCGACTATTTTGTCATTGACGGCTAATAACATGGGGGTTTGTCCTAGAGCGGACAATTTCTCTAATTTATTATTGTAACGAGTAAATTTAATCCCTTTAGCATCCATTAAGGCTTTATTGCCGAAGAATATTGGTTGGTCATTGATAGTCGCCATTACACCAAGCCCCGGTATTGCTTCAAACTGCTGAGTTTTATCTAGCGTAAGCTGTCTATTAGCCGCTGCGGCTACAATAGCGGCAGCCAAAGGATGTTCAGAGCCCGATTCTATGCTTGCAGCCCATTGTAAGATTTGATCTTCAGTAAACTCATCAATGGCTATAATGCTTGAAACGATGGGTTTGCCTTCAGTGATGGTGCCCGTTTTATCGAGAATTAAGCAGCTTATTTTTCCCGCAGATTGTAGCGCATCACCTTTACGAATTAAGATGCCTGATTGTGCCGCCCTGCCCACGGCGACCATTACAGAAATAGGCGTTGCTAATCCCAAGGCACAGGGACAGGCAATGACTAATACTGTCATAGAGGTGACAAAAGCATAGCCTAACGAAGGTTCTGGTCCAAATACATACCACATCAAAAAGGTTAGGGCTGAAATAACCAGAACAGCAGGTACAAAAACACTGGAGATTTTATCAGCCAAGCGGGCTATTTCAGGTTTGCTATTTTGAGCTTGTCTAACGCTCATAACAATTTGTGCTAAGGCGGTATCGCGTCCTATACGCGTTGCTTTAAATAGAAAGCTGCCGGTCTGATTGATGGTGCCCGCTACAACTTCTGCGCCAATGACTTTTTCTACAGGTAGTGGTTCACCTGTTAACATCGCTTCATTGACGGTGGAATGACCTTCCAACAAAATGCCATCGACTGCAATCTTTTCACCGGGTCTGACACGTAAAATATCACCTAAACCCACTTGTTCGATGGGAATATCAATTTCCTCAGCGTTTCGGATAACGCGAGCGGTACGTGGTTGTAAACCGATCAATTGCCGAATAGCACTCGAGGTTTTACCTCTGGCCAAGGTTTCTAAAGCGCTGCCTAGATTAATAAAAGCTAATATGACCACCGCAGCTTCAAAGTAGGCGTGTTTGGCTAAGGTAGGTAAGGTCTCTGCATAATCAATGACTATGCAGGAATATAGCCATGCTGAACTTGTTCCTAGCGCAATCAAGGTATCCATGTTGGCCTGTTTTAGGCGAAGAGATTTGATGGCGCCACTATAAAAATGCCAGCCAGAATAAATTAATATCGCCAATGTAAGTAGGGCAATTTCCGGCCAAAGCCATAGTCCTGTTGCTGAGCCGATTTCGGGTAGCCAGCTAAAATGTTCAGCGGCCATTAATAGGGCACCAAAAACACCAGCGACAGAGGCTTTCTTCATTAAGGATCGATAGCGCTGTAATTCTTGATCTTCTTGTTCAGAGGGGTCTTCAATACCTTCCATTATTGCCGCATCAAAGCCCGCCTCTTTAACCGCTTGCTTTAACGCAGTTGGATTTGCTAGGCCGGTAATGGTCGCTGTGTGATCAGCAAAATTAACGCTGACAGAACTAACGTTTTCGACTGCGGCTAAAGCACCTTCAATAGCGCTAACACAACCTGCACAACGCATACCTAAAATGGATAGGCGTATCTCATTAGTCGTCTCTTTTGTACTCATGGACTTTACCTTTGGTGTGTTATTTGATGGAATTTATACCCCAAAACCGGCCGCTATAATAGTTGCTTTTATGGTGTCGATATCAACGAGTTCATTATTATATTCAATGCTGATTTCATTGTTTTTAGCCGATGCAGCGACTGAAATAACACCTGATATAGCACTAAGCTTTCCTTTAATATTACTTTCACATCCGCCACATTTCATTTCGGTAACGGTTAAGGTCTGAGATTCAATCATTTTTATCCCTGCTATTCCTGCTATTAATGGCAGGCAATTATAGGCTTTCAGATAACTATTTTCCAAAACAAAAAAACACACCCGCAAAGATAGTCTAAAATGCCAACTAGCAAGTAGGAGATAGCGATCTAAAGAGCATGGATTTATGCTGAAGTCATCAGATTAAATTATTGACCTAAACTAATAATGTCCAAATTAAATCCCGAACAACAAACTGCGGTTAAAGCGATAGATCAACCCTTATTAGTGCTAGCGGGTGCTGGTAGTGGTAAAACGCGAGTGATTACCGAAAAAATCGCTTATCTTATTAAACAAGGCTTACCTGCGAGACATATTGCGGCGCTGACGTTTACCAATAAAGCGGCGCGAGAAATGAAAAGTCGCGTTTCTAAATTGATTGATAGCTCTGAAAGTCGAGGTTTACGAGTATCTACCTTTCATTCCTTAGGGCTGGATATTTTGCGTAAGGAGCATAAGGTCTTAGCTTACAAAGCCGCCATTACCCTGTTTGATGAACAAGATAAACAAACCTTATTAAAGAGTTTGATTAATTATGGCGCAAAAGACTGTGATATTGATAATGTCGACCGATATGCTCAACAAATTGGGCAATGGAAAAATGCTTTTATTACTCCCGAGCAGGCGTTAACGTCAGCAAGCCCAGATCAGCATCCCATCGCCGGGCTATACCAAGAATATACGCGCAGTCTCAAAGCTTATAATGCGGTTGATTTTGACGATCTGATTTTGTTACCGGTGTTGTTGTTTCAGCAGCACCGTGAGGTATTAGAAAAATGGCAGAATAAAATTCGTTATTTGTTAGTGGATGAATATCAGGATACTAATATCACCCAATACCAATTAATTAAATTACTGGCAGGTAGCTTAGGACGCTTTACCGTGGTGGGTGATGATGATCAGTCTATTTATGCGTGGCGTGGCGCACAGCCAGAGAACTTAGCGCAATTACAAAAAGATTACGCTAGGTTACAGGTTATTAAACTAGAGCAAAATTATCGCTCTACGGGTCGTATCCTGAAAGTGGCCAATCATCTGATCGCTAATAATCCTCATGTCTTTGAAAAGCGATTATGGAGTGAGCTAGGTTATGGTGATGCACTGCGCGTGTTAAGTCATAGAAATGATCAAGTTGAAGCGCAACAAGTGGTTTCTGAAATTGTTCATCATAAATTTAAAACGGGGGGCAGTTATCAAGATTATGCAATTTTATACCGTGGCAATCATCAATCTCGATTGTTTGAGCAAGCACTTAGAGAAAATAATATTCCCTATTTAATTAGCGGTAGCTCATCATTTTTTAATAACCCAGAAATTAAAGATATATTGGCTTATTTACGTCTAATGGTTAATCAAAACGATGATGCGGCCTATTTACGTATTATCAATACGCCTAAGCGTGAAATTGGCCCGACGACATTAGAAAAGTTAGGCACGTATGCAAATGAACGACATATTAGTCTGTTTGCCGCCAGTGCTGAATTAGGTCTCACACAAAAGCTCTCTGAAAAATCAATCATAAGATTACAGAAATTTTATAATTGGGTGCTCGATACTGCCGGTCAAATTGACCGTGGTGATACCTTTGTGGCCATAGAGCAGGCTATAAATCACATAGCTTATGAACAGTTTTTAAAAGAAAACAGTAAAAGTAACGAGTCGGCTGCCCGAAAAATCAAGAATGTTAATGAGCTGGTTGAATGGCTTAAGCGTATTGCCGATAAAGATAGCGAAGTTCAAAAGCCCCTAGCTGAAATTGTCTCTAAAATTATGCTGATGGATATTATGGAGCGCAATCAAGAACAAGAGTCTTTAGATCAAGTTAGTTTAATGACCTTACATGCTGCAAAAGGACTAGAGTTTCCGCATGTTTTTCTCATTGGTATAGAAGAAAACATATTGCCTCATCAAAGCAGTATAGAGGCTGATAATATCGAAGAAGAACGGCGCTTGGCCTATGTCGGTATCACGCGTGCTCAGCGTACCTGTACCTTTAGTTACTGCACACATCGCAAGCGATACGGTGAGATTTCTGAATGCGAGCCCAGTCGATTTTTAAATGAATTGCCGGCTGATGATTTGGAATGGGTTAATAAAAAACAATTAACCCCCGACGTTATTAAAGAACGAGGCAAGGCCAATCTAGCCAATTTAAAAACAATGTTATCGTAATCTGTCATAGGGCAGAAAACTATCTGGAAGAACATAATGAAAAAGCTAACACTATTACTACTGTTGCTAATGGTTTCAACGAATGTATTTTCAAAATGGACTAAAATAGGTGGCAATGATGAGGTGACATCTTATATTGACTTTGAGTCTATACAAAAAGAAGGTAATAACTTATTAGCGTGGGCACTAGGAAATAAAGTAAAAGTGTGGATGTTAAATGATTACAAGCTAAGTCAGATTCAAATTAATGGTATGAAATATTATTCAGATATAGTTCATTATGAATTTGATTGTGAAAAAGACAGCCAATTAGTGCTTAGTGCTAAAGGTTTCTCAGGGCATATTGGTTTAGGTGAGCTTATGAGTAGTGTGGGTGTTTCTAATGCAACTGAAGAAATAGTACCCGGAACTATCAGTGAAATCAGATATAAAACTGCCTGCGATAAGAAATAGTCGTTAATTATTAGGAGTTGTCATCAATAAAGCTATTTTAATGGTTACCACTTAAGGCGTTACAGTTTAAGTTCAGATGAAAGGTTCAAGGCGCAAGGTTCAAGGCGCAAGGTTAAATCTAGGAGACTAGCA
>CAIVYW010000149.1 GCA_903910205.1 uncultured Methylococcaceae bacterium
ACAACCCATTTGCAGCATAGTTAATGTGTTATTTTTAAAACAGACTCATCTGAAAATTTAAAATTTTCCAGATGACAGTAGAATTGCTTTTAGCCCTGACTTATTTTCGGACAGCCTCCTAGATGGAAAGACAGAGGTTTACGCTGTTGAATATCGCCTACGCTGCAAGGATGACAGTTACAAATGGATTCTTGCTCGCGGTCTTGTGGTTGACTACACTGAAGAGGGTAGCCCGTTGCGGATGATTGGCACACATACTGATATTTCCAAGCGTAAATTCCAGGAACAGCAAGACAAAGAGCATCTAAACCAACTGGCTCATGTCACTCGCTTAGGTCTTATGGGCGAAATGGCCACCGGCATTGCCCATGAAGTTACTCAACCACTGACCGCAACGGTCAATTATGCCTCGGCCTTAAAGATTTTAGCGGCGGTAGATGAGCCTGATCTAGCAAAAATTACTAAGGTTGCCAACTCAGTCTCTGAGCAGGCTTTAAGAGCCGGCAAGATTATTCATCGTATGAGAGCCTTTTGTCAAAAACAAAGCGCCAATATGACAAGCATAGATATCAATACGTTAATTAAGGACTGCATATTACTGTGTAACAGTGATTTAAAAAAGCACAACATCACGCTTAACCTTGAGCTAGCAGAGGCGCTGCCTAGACTGTTTATCGATGCTATTCAAATTGAACAAGTGCTGATTAATTTAATACGCAACAGCAGCGAAGCCTTGACGGCTAATGACAACCCTGCCCCTAAAACCATCACCCTCAGCAGCCTGATGCTAGATGAACAGAATCTACAAATACAAGTGCGGGATAATGGCCCCGGCATAGAGACTGAGCTACAAAACAAATTATTTATGCCGTTTGTAACGACTAAAACTGAAGGCATGGGCATGGGTTTGTCTATCTGCCGCTCGCTGATAGTCGCGCACAAGGGCACATTGAGCTTCGATAGTCTGCCGGAATTGGGTACTTGTTTTTATATTACCTTGCCGGTAATAGCAAGCCAGGAATACATCAGCTGATAGCTTAGATGATGCCTGTTTTCATTATGGGTACGCGCCACATTGATGTAAAAACAAAACTACGCTATCTTATTATCCCAAGTAGGGGCACGCATTTACTATACACAAATACCTCACAACCTGTTGTTTCGACATAAGCTACCGAAACCAGCTGCCAAGGATGGCAATAAGCATCATTAGTAATCTGACACTATAGCCTCAGATAAAGCTGTTTTTATTTACCACTACGACTCACATAGATCCATTAACTTTAATGACCCAACAAGGAGTTCAGCATGTGTAACACCTGCGGTTGTAATATTACATCGGGTAACCGCCCGTTAGTTTTAGCAGAAAAACCTAAAGTAGGCGTAACAACCATTTCTGTGTTGCAAAATCTATTGTCGCAAAACAATCATCAAGCTGAGCATAATCGCTCGCATTTTGATGCCGCCAAGGTACTGGTGATTAATTTAATGTCCTCACCCGGTTCGGGTAAGACCGCCTTATTGGAAGCGACCATTAAACGCCTGCGCGAGTCTTTAAAAATAGCGGTCATCGAAGGTGATTTAGAAACCGAAAATGACGCGCTGCGCATACAAGCGCAAGGTGTGCCGGCTTATCAAATTACCACAGGCTCGGCTTGCCATTTGGATGCGCATTTAGTGCATAATGCCTTACACCATATGGCTATAGATGGACTGGATTTATTGTTTATTGAAAATGTCGGCAATCTGGTCTGCCCTGCCAGTTTTGATTTAGGTCATCATCGCAATGTGGTGTTATTGTCAGTCACCGAAGGCGATGATAAGCCCGCTAAGTATCCGGTTATGTTTCGTGCTGCCGATTTAATGTTAATCAGCAAAACCGATTTATTGCCGTACTTGGATGACTTTTCACCCGATAACGCTAAACAGCATTTGCATAATCTGGCCAATAACACGCCTATTATTGAGTTTAGTGCTAAAAATGGCGATGGCTTAGACGAATGGATTACCTGGCTACAGGCCGAAATAGCCGCCTATCGCTTATTAGTCGATAATAAGCAAACTCTGCGCCCTAAAGTACAACAAGACGGGCAGGTGCTGCATGCGCAACCGGGAAATAGCAAGTTTTATCCAGTGTTATAGAATGTGCTGAACAAAGTGTAGCGCATCATTATAGCGATGCGTCTCCTGTCTTCGCGAGACGGGGTTTATAACCCCGTCTCAAACGTTTAATATTGCAATTACCAAGCGGGACGGGGTTTGCAACCCCGTTGTTAACGTTTAAGATTTCGAAAGTTATTGAAACATCCAAACGTTTCGGTCGGGGTTGCAAACCCCGACCGGCATTATCATCGCAATGTGATGGGCTTAGCTTGATGCGTATGGGTTGCAAACCCCGGCCAGCATTGTAGTATCATTCATAAATGATGACCGACAGGACTTATACCTAAAAACTAACTATGCCCACTACCGCTAAACAATTACTAGAAAAAATTCGTGCCTTACCCTTGCCTAAGCAGCTGCGCATTATGAATGTCTGCGGCGGCCATGAGCGCTCTATTACCATGGCAGGTTTACGCAGCGCCCTGCCCTCTACCATTGAATTAATTCCGGGGCCAGGTTGTCCGGTGTGTATTTGTCCTGAAGAAGATATTTATCTGGCCATACAACTAGCCTTGCATGAACCGCTGATATTACTGGCTTTTGGTGATATGTTGCGGGTACCTGTTAATGTACCTAAAGCCGCTATACGCACATTAGAGCAAGCTAAAGCGGCTGGGGCTGATATTCGCCCTATCGCCTCACCTACCGAAGCCGTTACTATCGCTAAAGCCCATCCTGAGCTAACGGTGGTATTTTTTGTGGCAGGCTTTGAAACCACTTGCGCACCGGTGGCGGCAATGCTTGCCCAAGGCATACCTGATAATTTATTACTGTTAATGAGCGGTCGCTTAACCTGGCCGGCTGTGGCTTTATTACTAGACTCTGATACACCAGCCTTCGATGCGCTGATCGCACCTGGCCATGTCGCGACTATTATGGGCGCTGAACAATGGCGCTTTGTGGTTGAGCAACATCAGATACCTACTGCGGTGGCTGGCTTTACTACGGAGAGTCTGCTTGCCGCTATTTATTCAGTGTTACGGCAATGGCTAGATGATAACTTATTACTGGATAATTGTTATCCTCAAGTCGTTAAAGCCGATGGCAATCGCAAAGCCCAGCAACTGTTACAAACTAGCTTTACGGTGATCGATGCGCCTTGGCGTGGCATCGGTGTTATTCCCCATTCAGGCTTTGAACTCACTGCCGCCTTGGCGGCACATAATGTGCGCCTGCGTTTTCCTGACTATGTCAGTGCCGCGCGTAAAAACGCCGGCGCTATGCCAGCGGGTTGTGATTGCGCCAGCGTGGTGTTAGGCAAAATAAAGCCTAATGAATGCCGCTTATATGGCAGTTCTTGTACACCTAGACAGCCAGTAGGGCCGTGTATGGTTTCTGATGAAGGCGCGTGTCGTATTTGGTGGGCATCGGGTATTAAACAAACAACGACAACCACGCTTGACCGGTCTTAAGCGACAAGCTAGGGTCATCAAGGTCAGCGGCCAAGTTCAAGGGGTGGGCTTTCGGCCTTTTGTGAGTCGACTGGCGCATCAACTACAGCTATGCGGCTGGGTGCGTAATGAGGCAGGTAATGTCGACATCCGCGTGCAAGGTACTATCGAACAATTAGACTTATTCGAACAGCAGTTACTGAGCTTAGCGCCGCCATTGGCGAAACTAGCAGCCATCATCTCGCATCACGTTAAGCCTAGCATTGTGGATGATTTTACGATTAAAGCCAGCCTCAGCGGTGATAATAGTCAGGCGCAACTACCGCCCGATTATTTTATGTGCAAAGACTGTTTGGCAGAAATGCACGATATTAGCCAACGCCGCTACCGTTATCCCTTTATTAATTGCACGCAGTGCGGGCCTAGATATACGCTGATTAAGCGTCTGCCTTATGATAGGGCTAACACCAGCATGGCTGATTTTTCGCTATGCGCTGATTGCCGTAACGATTATGAAAATCCCCTAGATAGGCGCTATCACGCCCAACCTTTGGCCTGTCCTGCTTGCGGGCCTAGGCTTAGTTTTCACCAATCCGGCCACGCTGATATTACTGATAATGAAGCCGCATTGATGGCTGCCGTAGCGGCATTGCAATCGGGTTTGATAGTCGCGGTTAAAGGCATCGGTGGTTATCACTTACTGTGCTCAGCCAGCTCTGAATCCGCAGTAGCAAGACTGCGCCAGCGTAAGCATCGCCGCCTTAAACCTTTAGCAGTGATGCTGCCGTGGTCAGGCGAAGATGGCTTAGACGCTGTGCGGCATTACACCGAAGCCACTGCTTTTGAAACAACGCTGCTGACTGATCCTCTACGTGCCATAGTCTTGGTAAAAAAACGTCCATTTACTGACTTAGCACAGGCTGTTGCACCCGGTATAACTGACCTTGGCGTGATGTTACCTTACAGCCCCTTACATCACTTATTACTCACTGCCTATGCCTCGCCGTTAATTGCGACCTCTGCCAATATCAGTGGCGAACCGGTATTAACCGATGCGGAGCAGGTTGAACTACGTTTAGCCTTGGTTGCCGATGCTTTCTTACATCATAACCGAGCTATATTACGGCCTGCTGATGATAGTGTCTTTAGGGTCATTGCAGGTACTGCTCAGCCGATAAGATTGGGGCGTGGCAGCGCTCCGCTGGAGATCAAGCTGCCTTTTAGCTTAGCGAGCCCCTTGCTTGCGCTAGGCGGTCAAATGAAAAACACAGTGGCCTTAGCTAGTCATAATCGCGTGATTATATCGCCTCATTTAGGTGATTTAGGTTCGCCACGTAGTGTGCAGGTATTTGAGCAGACTATCACCGATCTTACTCAGCTTTATGGTGTTACTGTAGAGCGCTGCGTCTGCGATGCGCATCCTGATTACAGTAGCAGTCGCTGGGCGCAACGCTCAGGACTGGCGGTGCATAAAGTCTTTCATCATCATGCCCATGCTTCTGCCTTAGCAGCCGAACATGATTACTACAAACCCATGTTAGTCTTTACTTGGGATGGCACGGGTTATGGCGAAGATGGCACGCTTTGGGGGGGCGAAGGCTTATTGGGTACACCCGGTGCTTGGCAACGCGTGAGTTCGTTTAGACCTTTTCGTTTGCCGGGTGCAGAACTTGCAGCACGAGAACCTTGGCGCAGCGCCTTGGCCTTGTGCTGGGAGCTAGGTGAAGATTGGCCGCTATGCCCTACCGAAAGCCACTTAATTAAACACGCTTGGCAAAAGCAACTGAACAGTCCCTTATCAAGTTCAGTAGGACGCTTATTTGATGCCGCCGCTGCATTAACAGGTCTTGTGCATTATGCTGATTTTGAAGGCCATGCCGCGATGTACTTAGAAGCGGCCTGCCTTGGCGAACAAAAGCTAGGGATCAAATTACCACTACGTCGCAATGCTGAGCATTGCTGGCTAAGTGATTGGGCACCGTTAGTCTCGCTATTACAAGATAAGACCTTAAGCATAGGCGCACGTAGTTATTGTTTTCATGCCAGTCTAGCCATGACTCTAGTGGCGATTGCCAAACAAATTAGAACTGAACGTGGATTATTTGCTGTCGGTTTAAGCGGCGGCGTTTTTCAAAACAAATGTTTAACCGAACTTGCTATGAGCTTATTGCAACAAGCAGGCTTTAGCGTCTATGTGGCTAGGCGGATACCTTGTAATGATGCCGGCCTTAGTTTTGGACAAATCATAGAAGCGGCAATGGCTGACGCCAAGGCCGTTAAAACTTAATACGGCTACCCACTTAAGCCGGCACAGATAACTTTCTGGGAACGCCGAGCCCCAGCTCGGCACGGGATAGTCAAGCCGATGACTGACTACGCCGAGCTGGGGCTCAGCGCTCCCGCAATCAATAGGCCAGCTTTATTTATCTGTCCCGCTTTAAATGGGTAGCCCCAACTTAAGATGGGACAGCTTGAGGTTAAGGCGTTCGTGGTGAACTTGCCGAACAAATGCTACGTTTGAAGTTAATCCTAGACCTGTGCCGCTTTAAGTTGCTAACCGATTTTTCCGCACCTTTAATCCCCGCCCCCCGTTGTTAACCCCACAAAAATAGTCTTTTTTTAGCTTATCTACGTATTCCTACGGATTGACCGGCTGAATATAAAACTTATAAACTGCCCCTCAATGACGGAGCATAGGTTTTTAAGCTCAATTCATGAGCATAGTCGCTAAATGAAACTCATCATTATTAGCTGAGCACCTTAGCCAACAGTGCCATTCATGTTGTCAAATCCAATGACAACCTAACGAAACAATACGTTACTCATTCTAATAACACGCACTATGTCAACTATACAAACACCTTTAGGCTCAGTAGAGTTTTTACCTTATCTGGGACGATTATTAAAAATCGGTGATTTCGATGCCGTTTCGGTAACCAAAATACAGCAACGCTTAAATGCCGTAGGCTGTGGGCCGATTACTGAGAATGGCTTTTTTGATGTTGAAACCAAAAATGCTATTAAACTTTTCCAGATTCGTTATCCAGATATAGAAGGTCATTCTCTGGTGGTCGATGGTATTTTAGGGATACTGACTTGGGCCTCGCTATTTGGCGCTGAGTCGGTATCGTCTTATACAACCGCGCCCTCGGATCTTACGCTCGCCGCGATTAACGTGGCTATCACGCAAATTGGCGTACTAGAAGATCCCTTAGGCTCCAATCGAGGCCCTATAGTTGATCAATATCAGCAAGCCATTGGCCTAAATCTAGAATATGGAAAACCAGGTTATGCTTGGTGCGTCGCCTTTACTTATTATTGTTATCAGCAAGCAGCGGCTGAAATTGGCTTAAGCTGCAATCCACATATTAAAACGGCTGGCGCTCTGGATCATTGGAATAAATCAAAAACCAAGCTCGGCATAACCCGTATCAGTCGTATTCAAGCCACTGCTGACCCTAGCTTAATTAGACCCGGCGCTCTTTTTATTATTGATTATGGCAGTGGTCTTGGTCATACCGGCATCGTCACAGAAATTAATCAAGGCCGACTCGTCACCATAGAAGGCAATACCAATCCCGGTGCCCCAAGCAATGGCATTGGTGTCTTTAAACGAAGCTCACGCAAAATTTCAGAAATTAACCGGGGCTTTATTGATTACAGCTTATTTTAACGAGGCGTTACTTCTGTGCATAAAATCCTACTCACTTTACCATTACTACTAATAGGCTGCGCTACGATGAATAATGATCCAACTTTAAATCAACGCTTACAACAAAGAGATACGCTAGCAACTCTACCCGCTGAATTTAATTCAGCAGACGCTCAGCAATTACTAGAATTTTGTATAGAACTTAACAATCAAGATGATCGCAATAATCCACTTAAAAAAGCCGATCAAAATGTTTATGCAAAAGCCCCCGACTGGACAATCTTCTTTGACAGCCGCCATCCTGGCAATCATGAATGGAACAAGACGTGGCCTTACCATAAAACAGATGATCACCAAAAAGATCCTAACAACCCAGAAAGCAATGGTTTTGGCCCCTTAAATAATGCCTGGCTATTAGTACAGTCACTTAAAGATCCTAGTGTATTTGCTATAGCCATCCGTGGCACGGTAGGTGAGTGGCAGAGTATTTTGGCTGATGCTTATGCCACCTCAATCCCCGCTTATGCTGGCATCGAATACCCCAAAAATACCCACCTGCCTCTTACTTTTGCCGCGACGCCCAAAGCCGAATTACACTTGGGTTTTTCTTATGCCAGCCTAGCCTTACTATTCGATGATGATTTGGGGATTTTGACCCAATTACAGCGCGTCACTCAAAACCAAAAGCTATCAAAATTATTGATTACTGGCCATAGTCAAGGGGCTGCTATTGCCACGTTGACGCATTCTTTTTTATATTATGCCCTCACCGATCCTAAAGACCGTTATAAGCTGAAAAACCAATTAAGCCCTACTCAACTTAAATCTTATGTGTTTGCTCAGCCCAAACCTGGAAATTTGCAATACGCTCAAGATTTTGCACGTATTACAAAAGATAACGCCTATGTGATCAACAACGACCGAGATCCTGTGCCACAAGTACCACTTAGCTTGGAAACCATTGCCGAAGTCACTCAATATATAGCCGAAGACAATGATAATGTGACTGTCGGTGGCTGGTTTAATCATGTAACTGAAAGCATTAGTCATACAACTAATACGCTTAGAGATAAGCTGGCTGATATGTTTACTGACAAAATGGCCGATAAATTTAAATCCGCCAATATTAAGCGATCTATCAACGCCTATTTTCCTGCTAGCGTTGAACAACCTTATGTTGCTTTAGCCGATTCACTTAACTATACGCTAGCAGGACAATTAGTACCGGTATTTGGTTTAGAAAAGGGGGGCAACCAGTATCCTATCGGTAACTCTGCTGATAGTTTATTGCAGCATCATGCCACTAATTACCGATTATTGATAACGCAGCAGTTAGTAAAGCCTTAACACTCTCAACGCTGACTGAGTGTAACTATCCACCTCCCTTTTTTGATAAAGGGGGGCTGACTCAATCGCTAACAACCCGCTCACCTATGCCGCAGCAGACCTTAACTTGGATTATTAAAGACCCATAGCAAAAACGCATTAGCTCTTAGGTATTAATACCTATTAATCTGTTATTATAAGCACTAATATGGCAGCAATTCGCTGCCTTCGCGCTTATAAGAGTTACCTGTGAATACTGCTGCTTTTTCGTCATTACCCTTAAAACCTGCTTTACTTGAAAATATTGAATCTTTGGGCTATACCCATTTAACACCAATACAAGCCGAAAGCTTACCTCATATACTCGAAGGTAGGGATGTTATCGCTCAAGCTAAAACCGGCAGTGGCAAAACCGCTGCCTTTGGTATAGGTTTATTATCCCGATTAGATTTGAGCAGCTTTAGAGTACAAGCGTTGGTAGTTTGTCCAACTCGAGAACTGGCCGATCAAGTTTGTAAGGAAATCCGTAGATTAGCGCGCTTCACCCAAAATATCAAAGTACTATCTTTATGTGGGGGCGTAGCCTTTGGCCCGCAAATTGGTTCTTTAGAGCATGGCGTACATATCGTAGTAGGTACACCGGGGCGCTTACAGGAGCATTTACGCAAACGCAGCTTACGTTTAAGTAATCTCAAAGTATTGGTCTTAGATGAAGCTGATCGCATGTTAGACATGGGCTTTGAAGAAGTTATCACGGATGTGATTTCCTATGCTCCCACGCATCGACAAACCTTGCTTTTTTCAGCAACCTATTCTGATCCTATCCGAGAAATCAGTCAGAACTTTCAATATAAGCCGGTTTCTGTAAGCATAGACAGCAACCATCAAGAAGGTACGATTGAACAGCACTTTTATCAAATAGAAAAAGCACAGCGACTCAATGCCTTAGGCTATTTATTGTCTTATCATCGGCCTGAATCGACCGTGGTCTTTTGTAATACTAAAAGAGAATGCCAAGACATAAAAAATGCTCTGGATAATTGTGGTTTCTCTGTACAAGCCTTACATGGCGATTTGGAACAAAAACATCGCGATCAAGTATTGGTAAGATTTGCCAATAAAAGCTGCTCTATTTTAGTCGCAACCGATGTGGCTGCACGCGGACTGGATATTAAAGAATTACAAGCTGTCATTAATTATGATCTACCTTGGGATCCTGAAATTTATGTACATCGCATAGGTCGTACAGGGCGAGCAGGTAAAAAAGGTTTAGCGTTGAGTTTATGTACTGAAGCCGAATTAAATCGAGTCACCGCAATTGAAGACTATCAAGAAAACAAAGTGCGCTGGGATGAAATAGCGCCCTTTCAAATGAGCTATCAAGCGCGTTTTGAGCCACCAATGGTCACCTTATGGATTAATGGTGGCCGCAAGGATAAAGTGCGCCCTGGCGATCTATTAGGCGCATTAACAGGCGAATCAGGCATCACGGGCAGTGACGTTGGGCAAATTGACATTTTTGATGGTCATGCCTATGTCGCTATTAAACAAGCGAGTGCCGACAAAGCCCTCGCCTGTTTAAGCAAAGGCAAAATTAAAGGACGTAGCTTTATGGTGCGAAAATCCCAGTGGGACTAAACAAAGACTAATTAATCATCATCTTAAGAGAGAACATTCTATGAAAAGCAATATGGGTACTACAGACCGCATTATACGCCTGATTTTGGCAGTTTTTCTCTTAGGCTATGCCTATAGCCAAGCCAGTTGGTTAGCCTTTGGCTGCTCACTGTTTACTTTTTATGAGGCAGGTGCAAGTTGGTGTGTGCTTTATCAACTCATCGGCAAAAACACCTGCCCTTTATCAAAAAAATAACCTACCTTAAAATGAATGTGCGTCAATTTGTCGCACTTTTTGTAGACAAGGGTTATTTATTACTATATCATGCCCTCACCGTTAGAAGAGCACTTAGATAGCAATATCTTTAGACTGTTTTTAATGGTAATGAGGGGGAACGTGGTCGGCTAGACTGAATAAAAACAATAATAATCGCCACAAATTGAAGCTGCAGTTTTTACTACGCAGTCGTCCAACATAATAATAAAAGAAAATATGGACGAAGCCCACTTATGTGGGCTTTTTTATTGCCTGAATTTTAGTACCAGCACAGACCCCATTCATTGAATGAGCGGCGTCTTGATTCTGGCAATGAGTGCGCCTACTATAAAGCATAATGTGATTTTTTTTGCAGATTAGGCGCTATCAGCCTGTTGCTTTTATACAAATTAAGCTTTTAAGTTTACTAATCGCTATAACAGCCATTACAAATGGCTTGTTGTAAACTTACAACGGACTATTTATCAGGGTTTATCACTCTTTTTTCATGTCAAAATTTTCTTGAAATACTTGCTGAACCAGAGGATTATTCAATCACACCTTAAATAATGACTTGGTAGATATCATGAAAACACTCACTTTTCTCATCGTAAGCGCTTCTTTATTTGTAATTGTTGGAGCAGCCATACTGCAATTACTTGAAATAATTTCCAACACTGTTTTTACTAAGATAAATTATAATCACCTACCTATAGAATAACGGGCTAGTTGACAAAACAAATAGGGTGTCTAGCAACTCTGCCCCCCTATCGCTTCTATTTTTTGCAACGTTAGCTTATATAGATTCATTAACTTAACTACTTAGTCAATTTTGGCTTGAATACCATTGCTAAAACTTTTAGCTAAAAACGAGTGAGATGCTTTATCCGCAAAACACTATCGCTCAGGGCATAAGTATCTACACAAACAATCATCCCAGCAGGGATGGCGTATACAGAGGGTTGTTCGAGTTTCATAAGTTATGTAGGTCTTATTCTGTAGGGGCGACTTTATTTGTCCCGTATAATTAAACTTGGCGAATCAATTCGCCCCTACAAGTTGAATATCTATCTTAAAACCCTCAACATAAGTTAACCATCGCTGACTCCTCTATGCGAGACCTAGATCTTCTCAACTAATGTATGCTCATCCCGCATGAAATTACCGGAATGACTCTACTTTTACTTGTGTCGATACCTATGCGTTCAGGGCGAAGATGTAAGGATGATCTTGACTTTCGTTGTTAATTTCCATATTGTTACTCTGGCAATCAAGGCGTTAAAATATGACTCAGCGATAACCAAGCGCTTTAGTAATCCTTGAATGTTTTGTAAAGAGTTAAAAATAACCGTCGGATAGGCGGGGCTAGTCTGTGAAGTGAACGGTGCAATAATGCCGTCAACTGCAGAAACCTGTGAGCAGTAGCGATACATGCTCACTCTTAGGAAACTAAGAATCCCCTTTCTTTAGCGGGGCTAGGATATCAAGTATTAATTAATTACTTTAGGTTAACCTTAATGGGCACAAGCTTTATTCAAAACTCGTAAATCTACTGATGGATAACATCGAATAGCTAAGCATTGAACATTAACCTGAGACAGTAATGCGTGAACAATCTTTTAAATAAACGCCGTGCCGGTGTACTACTGCACATTACGTCCTTGCCAGGATCCTACAAGCAAGGCGATTTAGGCCAAGAAGCCTATAATTTCATTAACTTCTTACATGATTCTGGCGTTACTGTTTGGCAAACGCTGCCATTAGGTATGCCCCATGCAGATGGCTCACCCTACCAATGTTTATCTGCTCATGCAGGTAATCCTGCCTTAATTGATATTGAGAATTTAGTAAAGCTAGGTTGGTTACAACCGTCAGAACACTGCCAAGCCTGCCAAGGAACCCTCGCCTTTAATAAAACCTGCTTAATAGAAAAAGCGTTAAAAGGCTTCTTAGAATACGCCAGCCAAGCTGACAGTAAAGACTACGCAACGTTTTGCAAAGAAAAAGCATTTTGGCTAGATGATTTCGCCTTGTTCATGGCACTTAGAAATGTCTTTAATCAACAATCGTGGCGCTTATGGCCAGAACCTTTCAAGGAAAGACAAACATCGGCACTAAGTGAGGCTCGGGTACGCTTAGCTAGCAGTATTGAGCAATATAAATTTGAACAATATATTTTCTTCCGACAATGGATGGCGCTAAAAGACTATGCAAATAGTCATGATGTACTTTTATTTGGCGATATTCCTATTTTTGTCTCTTATGATAGTGCCGATGTTTGGGCGAATCGCAAAGTTTTTAAACTCAATAAGTCCGGTGAAATGTCTGTAGTCGCTGGTGTGCCACCCGATTATTTTTCAACAACAGGTCAGCGCTGGGGCAATCCTCATTACGACTGGAGTCATCTGAATAAGACTGGTTTTTTGTGGTGGACTGAACGCATGCAAACTCAACTAGAACAATTTGACATTCTTCGTATCGACCACTTTCGTGGCCTAGAAGCTGCCTGGGAAATACCCGACAATGAAACCACAGCCCAAAACGGCCGTTGGGTTAAAGCTCCAGGAAAAGCGCTGCTAAATGCCATTAAAGCTAAATTAGGTGCTATTCCCTTGGTTGCAGAAGATCTGGGTATTATTACCGACGAAGTTGAAGCCTTAAGAGATGAATTTAACTTACCAGGCATGAAGATTTTGCAATTTGCTTTTGGTAGCGGCTCAAATAATCCTTACTTACCCATTCATTATGAAAGAAATTGCGTGGTTTATACCGGCACCCATGATAATGACACCACAGTAGGCTGGACACGCTCTATTAATGAACACGAAAGAAATCATGCCTACGATTATTTAGGCTATCCCTCTATTTCGCTACACAACGCGTTAATACAAGCGGCTTTGGGATCCGTCGCTAATTTAGCGATTATTCCCATGCAAGATATCCTTGAATTGGATACGGATGCTCGTATGAATACCCCTGGCACGATGGTAAATAACTGGAAATGGCGCTTTCAATGGCATCAATTGAGTCATGATAAAGCCTCACACTTTGCGCACTTAGTGAGTTTATTTGACAGGCATTAATAGACAATGAAAAGACTCAAGGCTTAAAAACCAAGCCCTGAGTCTTTTATCTAATCTTTAGTGAGCGGTAACAAAGGAATATTGTACGCCCCTATAATTGCCTGAATTTTATCCGCTTGACTAGCAATTAATTTATCTAACTGCGCTTTTCTGGCGTTATCACCTTTACGCACGCCCATCGCCATAGCGAAATCAAATCTTAGCGCCGGCGTTGATTTCATTGGAATCAGGGTATAACTATTCTTAGGGCTTTGTGCCATTACATAGGCTGCCATTGGCCCCCATAAAATCACCATATCAATCTTTTTAGCCTTAAAATCTCTAGCCATTTCCATGGCGGTATTATTTTCGCCATCACCCGACATCGATTGATAAGGGATACCTTGATCTAACAAACCATTTTGTTGCAACCAAGTAGTTCCAGGGCCACGATCAAACATAGCTATTTTTAAGGTTTCTTGTCGCTGCAAAGACAATTTTGATAATTGTTCGGCCTCTTTAATATCATCCCAACCACGACCTTTAGCAATCAATAATACATAACTAGACTTATAATAAGGCGCTGTAGTTAACGCTAAATCATAGCCTTCGGGCACCCCCATCACGATGTCGCATTTAAACTGATCACTATCTGCATCCCTGTCATTTACCGGCGCCGTTAAGGTATTACGAATAAAACCAATACGCTGGGCAAACCAGGTATACTCGACCTTTTGTCCCAATTCTTTGGCAAAGAACTCAGCAATTTTATTTTCGAAGCCGTCTTTATTCTTAGTTGAATACGGAGGATTTAAAGGGTCAGCACACACTTTAAAGGTATTTTCTGCAAAAGTGGGTGTGATGAAGATAGTCAAACACAAGCCCAGCAACATTTTTTTAACGCACATATTATTTCCTAGTAAATAGAATTGAAAGCAAGCACTGATCTCTATGATTTTAGAGTTGACGGCATTATACCTAGTCTTAATGGCTCATGGGATTTGGCAGCAAGAATACCTACATCGCCTAACTAAAATCTAAAACTTAAGAATAGGCTAATTCGAAGTATGCATCTTTCTAAGTAAGGCTTTCATAGCAATTGATTCAACAGCTACATTATTTAACAAAAGGTCTATTAACACATCATCTTCTAGCCCTAATAGCTCAATAAAGCTAGTTTTCTCATCTTTATCAGCCAACTCATACTGAGTATCTAAGTAACGTAGCAACAGCAAATCTAACTCTTGAGTGCCACGTCGACATTGCCAATGCAACTTAGCAAAGTTGACCATTAACCCAATTTTCGTTGGACTAATAATTTTTTGGTTTCGGCGATGGCTTTTGCGGGGTTTAGACCTTTAGGACAGGTGTCGGTGCAGTTCATAATGGTATGGCAGCGATAGAGCTTAAAAGGGTCTTCTAGCTCATCAAGTCGAGCCCCCGTATTTTCATCACGACTATCGACCAGCCAGCGGTAAGCTTGCAATAACACTGCAGGACCTAAATAACGCTCGCTATTCCACCAGTAACTAGGACAACTGGTAGAGCAACAGGCGCAGAGTACACACTCATACAAACCATCCAGCTTTTCTCGATCTTCTTTACTTTGTAAACGCTCTCTATCGGCAGGCGCGGGCGTCTGAGTGACTATCCACGGCTGAATAGAGGCATATTGCGCATAAAAATGCGTCATGTCTGCAACCAAGTCTTTCACTACTTGCATGTGCGGCAGAGGAAAAATTTTAATAGTGCCAGAATATGAATCTATGGCTTTGGTACAAGCCAAGGTATTTTTACCATTTACCATCATGGCGCAGGATCCACACACACCTTCACGACAAGAGCGGCGAAACGTTAAGGTGCTATCAATGTCATTTTTAATTTTAAGAATAGCATCGAGCACCATAGGCCCACAATTATCCATATCCAATTCGTAACTATCAATACGTGGATTTTCTCCGGAATCGGGATCCCAACGATAGACCTCAAAACGTCGGCCATTAACTGTACCTGCCGGAGCTTTGTAAGTTTTCCCGGCAATGAGTTGCGAATTCTTAGGTAAAGTAAACTCAGCCATCAGTAAACTCTCTCTTTAGGTGGGATAAAATCAACTTCGTCAGTTAAGGTATATAAATGCACTGGGCGATAATCAATACTGATTTTGTCATCGATCAGCCAAGTCAGTGTATGTTTAAGCCAATTCGCATCATCTCGCGCAGGGTAATCTTCTCTGGCATGGCCACCTCGACTTTCTAGGCGATTACCGGCCGCGTTAATAGCGACACTCGCTTGACTGAGTAAATTATCCAGCTCTAGTGTTTCTACTAAATCAGTATTCCAAATTAAAGACTGATCCTTAACACCTACTTCTGCAAACGAGCGTTTAATATCTGCCATTGCGGCAATACCTTCATCAAGGGTAGTTTGAGTTCTAAATACGGCCGCTTTGTTTTGCATAGTTTTTTGCATGGCCAAACGGATCTCTGAGGTACTAAGCGTGCCATTAGCATAACGAATTTTATTAAAACGGGCCAAGGCATTATCACAAGCGGTTTTAGCGAGTGTTTTTTGTGCCGTACCCGGCTTAATCAATTCAGCGCACCGAATAGCGGCAGAACGACCAAACACCACTAAATCTAACAAAGAGTTTGAGCCTAAGCGGTTAGCGCCATGTACAGACACACAGGCCGCTTCTCCTACGGCCATTAAGCCAGGCACTACCTTATCAGGATTATCGCCGTCCAAGGTGACAACTTCAGCTTTGTAATTGGTAGGAATACCACCCATATTGTAATGTACGGTTGGTAACACAGGAATGGGGTCTTTGGTAATATCTACACCAGCGAATATTTTCGAGGTTTCCGCAATACCAGGTAAGCGCTCATTAATGAGTTTTGGATCTAGGTGCTCAATATGTAAATATAAATGATCTTTAAGCTTACCAACACCCCGGCCTTCTTGAATCTCAATGGTCATGGCGCGACTTACCACATCACGCGAAGCTAAATCTTTGGCAGAAGGTGCGTATCTATCCATAAAGCGCTCACCTTCGGAATTAGTGAGATAACCGCCCTCACCTCTAACACCTTCTGTAATTAAACAACCTGAGCCATAAATACCGGTAGGATGAAACTGAATAAATTCCATATCTTGTAACGGCAAACCCGCGCGTAACACCATAGCATTGCCATCACCTGTCACGGTATGAGCTGATGTGCAAGAAAAATAACTGCGACCATAACCACCGGTAGCCAGTATCGTCATGTGCGCTTTAAATAAATGCATAGATCCATCATCCAGACACCAAGCCAAAACCCCACGACACTGGCCATCTTCCATAATTAAATCTAATACTATATATTCAACAAAAAACTCAGCATTATGTTTTAACGCTTGTTGATATAGCGTTTGTAAAATGGCATGACCTGTTTTATCAGCCGCCGCACAAGTTCGTTGCGCTTGGCCTTTTCCGTAATGCGTAGTCATACCACCAAAAGCGCGTTGATATATTTTGCCATCCTCGGTTCTAGAAAAAGGTACGCCATAATGTTCTAACTCGATAACTGCAGCCATCGCTTCACGACACATGTATTCGATGGCGTCTTGATCGCCCAACCAATCAGAACCCTTAACCGTGTCATACATGTGAAAGCGCCAGTCATCTTCACCCATATTACCTAGGGCCGCACTAATGCCGCCTTGTGCTGCTACGGTGTGGCTACGCGTAGGGAATACTTTAGACAGACAAGCGGTTTTTAAACCTTTTTCTGCTAAACCTAAAGTTGCACGCAAGCCTGCTCCACCAGCCCCTACTACAATAACATCATAAGTATGCTCAATAATTTTATAATCTGCCGACACAAGCTAACCTACTAATAGTATACGAAACACTGCCACCAACGCTGCTAATGCCAGCATGAAAAAACTTATATTGACCGTCCAAACAGCAATAATTTTGATACCTTCCGCCGCTATATAATCTTCAATAACCACTTGTAAGCCCAAGGCAGCATGATAAAAAGCGGCAAGCACCCAAGCAATTATGCAAACGGTATTAAGCGGAGCAATCAACCAAGCAACCGTATATTGATAAGAGGCATGAAAACTTAAATTTAAGAAAGTAATTAACCAATAAGAGAGTGGGATTAGCGCTACGGCTGTTACACGCTGCATCCACCAATGTGATGTTCCTGATTTTGCGGAACCTAATCCACGGACTTTGGCTAATGGCGATCGACAATCCATATACACTCCAGATTTAAAGAAACAATAACATATTTATGGTAATAACTAAGGAGATACAAAGTTCAATCAGAGCATATCGATCCATAGTGTCACGATCAAAGCTTTTCCCCGCATCCCAAATAAAATGCCGTACACCGTGGCATAGATGAAAAACTAGCGCGTAACTAAAGCCCCAATAAATTAACTTTATTGGCCAAAAAGCCGTCAGCACCTGCATGTCGTCATAAGATTGCAGGCCTCCTGCGATGACTGACATAATAATAACAAAAAAAACTAACCCGCCAGACAATAGTACGCCGGTGATTCGATGAGTAATTGAAATGATGCCAGTTAAGGGCAGTTTATAGGCTTGTAGATGTGGCGATGTAGGTCTATTACTTGGTGCGGCCATGGCTTTATCCAATAAGTGGTTGTGATCAATTCAAGCATCAATCTATTTATTGCTACCCTAAAGTCTTTAATAATGCTTTGTCCGCAAAACCAGGCCGTTCAAGGCGAGGATGTAGGGATGCTCTTGACTTTTTTTCTCATAAAATAGACTCTAACTCAGTAGTAAAGGCTTTAAATCTGTATCAGCGATAACCAAGCCATAATCGTAAAGTCTTTAAACTATGTTAGTTAAAAATAACCATCGGATAGACGGGGATAGTCTGTGAGGTGAACTGTGCAGTAATGCCGTTAGCAGCAGAAACCAGTGAGCAGTAGCGATACATACTCACTCTTAGGAAACTAGAAATCCCCTTCCTTTAGCAGGGGGAGGATGCCAACACTTGTACTTTTCAACCTGCTTTATTGCAGGTTGAATTATTAGGTTTTAATCTATAACGATAGCAATGTATGCTAAAGGTTTAATTACGTTCTTTTTGACTAATTGCACCGCTACGATCGACAACAACACTCCAGTCAGTGCCATCAGCATTAACAATCAAGTCATATTCTTCGCCTACACCATTTGGATTGACTATCAATACTGAATCTTTAACAACATAAGTACCAAACATAGCCTTTAAATTATCAGAAACAATCGCCGGCATCATGTTGGCTCCTTGAACATTATCGGCATTCACAAAAAAACGACCATTGGGTCTATACAACTCAATTAATTTTTCCTTATCTTTCTCGTCTTTAAACATAATCTCAAATACAGTTTGTTTAAAGTGTGTTTTTTTTGCCGCGCTAATTTCTATCGCATTAGGATGTTTCTTATAAAACTGATCCATTATAGGTCTAGGAATGGCCTCTTTAGACACAGCCTCTGCTTGTGCCGAAACTGAAGTCAGCGCCAACATTAATAAGCTTATGTTTAATAAATAGTTACGCATGTTTTGTTTGTTCCTGTAATCGATGGTTTAGTGGAGTATTCTATTGAGAGCTATTATATTAGTTTTCAGAATGTTTTCTGAAACAATTATTGCGCCATTTTTATAGACTTATGAGCGTTTGCTATAAACACATAATTATTTCTCTAGCCCAATAAAATCCCAAATTTTATGAGAGACAGTTTATTCATTATGCTCTGCTATAGGGGGACCTTTAGGGTAATTAAGTTCATAAATTCGCAGCGCATCATTAGCCAGTTCATTCATTCCTAATTTAGTATAGGATTCTTGTAACGCTAGCAAGGCATAAGGAATGGCGGCAGTACCCTGATATTTATCAATGACATTAGAGGCTCTATCCACGGCCGCCACATACGCTTTACGTTTAATGTAATACCTTGCAACATGCACTTCATACATTGCCATATTACTTTTAAGTGCAATCATTCGTAATCTTGAATCTGGAACATACTTACTTTGCGGGAATCGACGCACCAATTCTTCAAAATTAATTAAGGCATCACTAGCTGCACCCGGATCTCGTTGCGAAGTATCTGTAGGTAAGAATCGATCAATAAAACCAATATCCCGATTGTAATTCACCAACCCTTTTAAGTAATGAGCATAATCTACCCCAGGACTACGAGGATTGGTTTTTATAAAACGATCAGCGGCAGCGATTGCCGAATCTGCATCGCCATTTTTATAATAAGCATACGCAACATCTAACTGCGTTTGAGCAGCTTCTGCACCAAAAGGATTTCTAGATTCTATAGCCTCATAAATTTTTATAGCTTTTTCATAACTACCGCTATCTATTGCAGCTTTAGCTTCTGTACGAAATTTATCTGCACTCCAATCGACATATTCATCTTTATCTTTTGATGAACCAGACTCACCTGAAAAGAGATCTTTAAGCGATGAACAGCCATGAAGAGACAGACCCAAACAGACAATAAATAAACATTTTAGTAAAATTAATCGCATAGTACCAACGACACGTTGTAATATTAGAGGTTTCTCGCAGAACGAACCGCGATACTTAAAACTTAGGTATTAGGCGAGTATAACTTAACAATACGTTATTCAGAAGAACTTGTTATGACACGATTAACGGCAGAAGTGCCTTACGAAATGGCCGGCATGCGCTTAGACCAAGTGCTGGCCGAATTATTTGCAGACTATTCTCGCAGTAAACTGCAAATTTGGGTTAAATCTGGGCGCGTATACGTCAATGATTTAATTCTTAAACCTAAAGATAAGCTTGAAGGTGGCGAAACCATCACTTTAGATGCTGAAGCAGAAATAGTAATAAGCTCTAAAGCAGAACCTATTTCTTTAGATATTATCTTTGAAGATGAAAGTATACTTATCGTCAATAAACCTGCTGGTATGGTGGTACATCCTGCCGTCGGTAACTGGCATGGTACATTGTTAAATGCCTTACTTAACCATGAATCATCTTTAGAAACATTGCCTAGAGCAGGTATCGTTCACAGAATAGATAAGGAAACCAGTGGTCTATTGATGATTGCTAAGACCTTGCAAGCTCATAATAGCTTGACACAGCAACTCCAAGATAGAAGTATTGTTCGAGAATACTTAGCGATTAGCCGTGGACGCATGACAGCCGGCGGAACAGTCGACGAACCTATTGCCAGACATCCTACTGATCGAAAGCGCTATGCTGTAAAAGAATCAGGAAAATTTGCTGTCACGCATTATCGTGTAGTGAAGCGTTTTACTCGACATACCCTTATTCAAGTTAAGCTCGAAACCGGACGTACTCATCAAATCAGGGTGCATATGGCGCATATTCGCTATCCATTATTGGGAGACCAAGTTTATGGTGGTCGATTCCAAATGCCCGCTGATTGCAGCGAGCAATTAGAAAAAGAATTGCGTAGCTTTAAGCGCCAAGCATTACACGCCGCAAAATTAGGGCTAATTCACCCTGTAACTAATGAATATTGTGAATGGGAGCAGCCATTGCCCGATGACATGGTACGCCTGCTTGATGCTTTAACGGATAATGAGCAAGAATAAGCACTGGCTAGTTCCTGACTGGCCAGCTCCTGTAAATATTCATGCCGCAACCACTTTACGTACAGGTGGCGTCAGTAAAGAACCCTACTTGAGCTTAAATCCAGCAACTCATGTCAATGATTTAACCGAGAGAGTATTGCAAAATCAAAAAATAATCAGCGACATGTTAAGCCTTCCCGCTGATCCAATATGGCTAGATCAAATCCATAGCAATCGGATTGTTAAAGCTGAAAAAACTGCAACACCTCAACAGGCCGACGCCAGTTATTCAAGTGAATCTGGCGTAGTTTGCGTCGTCATGACGGCGGATTGTTTGCCTTTATTGATTTGTTCTAAGGATGGCAAGAAAATAGCGGCCATACATGCTGGCTGGAGAGGCTTACTGTCGGGCGTGATAAGCAATAGTATTTCAGAATTAGCTGGTGTTCCACCTATTGCAAAGCCTACTGATCTATTAGTCTGGCTAGGTCCGGCCATTGGGCCCAACTGTTTTGAAATAGGCATCGAGGTACGCGAGGCATTCATAGAAAAATCAAAAGACTATGAAAAAGCCTTTAAGGTGAAAAATAACGGCAAATACTTAGCGGACATTTACCAACTCGCTAAAATTGAGTTAAATACACTAGGTATCATTAATATTTATGGCGGTACCTATTGCACGATGACGGAAAAAGATCGTTTTTTTTCTTATCGCCGAGATAACCAAACTGGACGCATGGCTACATTAATATGGAAAGATTAGCATAATGAATTTATTGACATTAATTATCATTTTTACCGCTGTTGGCGGGGTGTTAAGCGTAATGGCCGCCGCTGTTTTTTTATTGCTACCAGAGCGACACAGGAAGGCCGTATTACCTCATGGCATTAGTTTTGCCATAGGCGCACTTTTAGCCGTCGCTTTTTGGGGGCTAATTCCAGAGGCTTTTGAGAAGGTTAAACCTGATCAATTTCAAATACTGTCTGGCACCATCTTAGCGGGAATATTAGGATTTTTTACACTAGAAAAATTATTAATCTGGAGACATTGTCACTCTGGTAGTTGTGAAGCGCACGGTGATGATCATGAGCACGGGCATAATCATAACCATAGCAACGCAAAATCGGCGGGCTCTTTAATCATCCTTGGCGATAGCATCCATAACTTTGTTGACGGTATTTTAATAGCTGCCGCATTTTTAACCGACGTACAATTAGGCATAGTCACTAGCCTAGCTGTTGCTGCACACGAAATTCCCCAAGAAGTAGGTGATTTTGCTATTTTGTTAGACAGTGGCTATTCCAGAGGGAAAGCGCTTTTTTATAATATGCTAGCGAGCTTAACAACGGTACTAGGAGGAATTTTAGCTTACTTTAGTTTAGAAGATTTGCATAGCAGCCTACCGTTTTTCTTGGCTTTAGCTGCTTCTAGCTTTATTTATATTGCCGTTGCTGACTTGATACCGACATTACACAAAAAAACTGATATAAAAACCTCAATACAACAAATAGTTTTAATTGCGGCTGGCGTATTTTTAATATGTTACCTGCATGATATCGCTCATAGTATGGGTGGAAGACTGACTTAGCTTTAAAACAATACCACCCAATTCTGTCAATTTTGATGGATGGGCGAAAGACTTATCAGTTAAGCCTTTCGCCTTTATTCAATATTTACTTTTAAGTGATAATATTAGGCTCTATTCTGCCCGTTCTTTTTTTAACTTCACAAAATTGCTCTGCAAGAATAATTAAATCATTCAAGACGACTTGAGCCTCTTGATCATGCAAAGCACTATCAGCTTCAAATCGTTCCAAATAAATTCTTAAGGTTGCACCGACAGTACCCGTTCCTGATAATCGAAAAACAATACGCGAGCCATTTTCAAAACCTATACGTATACCTTGATTTTTACTAACACTACCATCTACAGAATCTTCATAACTAAATTCATCGGCAAACTTGACAACATAATCACCAAAACATTGTGTTAGCAGAGTAGATAATTGACTACGTAAATGTTCAACAATACCATTAGCAATAGGTGTTTCTATCGCTTCATAATCATGGCGACAGTAAATATCTCGTCCAAATTTTTGCCAATGTTCATGAACAATATCAACAACAGACTGACGCTTTACTGCAATCAAGTTTAACCAGAACAATACCGCCCATAAGCCATCTTTTTCACGCACATGATCTGAACCCGTCCCGAAGCTTTCTTCACCACATAGGGTTATTTTTCCTGCATCTAATAGATTACCAAAAAACTTCCATCCAGTAGGTGTTTCATAACAAGGAATATTGTAATAAGCAGCAACTCTATCAACAGCCTGACTGGTTGGCATTGAGCGAGCCACCCCTTTTAGGCCCTTAGCATAAGCTGGAATTAAATGCGCATTAGCAGCCATAATAGCCAAGCTATCACTAGGTGTTACAAAAATTTGACTACCAGTAATCATATTACGATCGCCATCACCATCAGATGCAGCTCCTAAAGTCGGTGCATTAGCACTAAACATACGCTCTGCAAGTTCATGAGCATGTGCCAAATTTGGATCAGGGTGATGTCCACCAAAATCTTCTAACGGTTCCGCATTAATCACAGACTCTGGTGTAGCGCCTAACATATCCACCAAGATTCTTTTGGCATAAGGACCTGTTATTGCACTCATCGCATCAAACAATAACGTCATATAGCCAGAACTAATACTTTGCTTAAGTAAATTAAAATCAAAAATAGACTGCATCAGTTCAGCATAATCAGCAACCGAATCAATAACCGTTATTTTAAGCCCCTCTATTTGCTGAGAGCCTACATAATCCAGATCAATATCATCAATATTTGCGGATTTATAGCTATCGATAACTAAGCTCCGTTGATAAAACGCATCGGTATAGGTTTCTGAAGCAGGTCCACCATTACTTACATTGTATTTAATACCAAAATCTTCGTCAGGACCACCTGGATTATGACTAGCTGAAAGTATTAATCCACCGAAAGCATGATATTTTCTAATGATATGCGAAGCTGCTGGAGTAGAAAGTAATCCTCCTTGACCAATAATAATTTCCCCAAAACCATTAGCTGCAGCGATTTTAATAATGCTTTGTAGAGCAACTCTGTTAAAATAACGACCATCCCCTCCCAATACTAGAGATTTTCCCGTAAAATTATCTAAAGAGTCGAAAATTGCTTGGACAAAATTCTCAAGATAGGCGGGTTGCTGAAATACCTTAACTTTTTTTCTAAGGCCTGACGTACCTGGATTCTGGTCGTCATAAGGTTGAGTTGTAATCGTTTCTATTTGCATCTTTAAACCCCACTTTATCAATTAATGTTGCCCATAAAATACACCAAAATCATTTTCTATTGTAAATTTTAATATGTTACGAATTTATCTATTATTATATTCCTGCTTAATTTCTTTTTCCGTTCATGCCGAAAGTGATGTTTGGCTCTTGATTGATACTACCGCCCGAAAAATAGAAATAAAAAAAGGTGAGCAAACACTCGAAATATTAAAAGAAATCGCTATTGGTCGAGGTGGAGCAGGATTAAAAAATCATCGCGGCGATAACATAACCCCCTTCGGCGATTATAAAATAGGCTGGATTGGTGAAAAAAGTAATTTTAGACGTTTTTTTGGTCTAACCTACCCTTCTGCAAATGATGCAGAAAAAGCCTTAACTAAAGGCATTATTGATCAATCAACTTACGATCGCATCATGACCGCTCACCAACTTCATCAAATACCCCCGCAAAATACGCCACTGGGCGGTCAAATTGGCATACACGGACTAGGTAACGCGGACGAAAGAATACACAAGGTTTTTGATTGGACTCATGGCTGTATCGCTTTAACTAATCCTCAAATTGATCAACTAAGTCAATGGATAGATACAGGCACTGTTGTAAAAATAAAATAAAGCTAGAAAACAGACTCTATAGTGTTATAATTTGCTCTGGCTATAATTTTTTGTAGTAAAACTTTGACTTAAGGAAATAATATGAAAAAAGTAATTAAATTATCAATGATCGCAATGGTTGCAACTTTAGTTGTTGGTTGTGCTTCTACTTCAGATATCGAAAACCTACAATCACAAGTTGATGGTTTGAAAACTTCTGTAGCTTCTGCTGCTTCTGATGCACAAAGTGCATTAGCTGCTGCAAATGATGCTGCTGCTAAAGCTGCTGCTGCTGAATCTGCTGCTAATCGTGCTGCTCAATATGCTCAAGACACTAACAGCAAATTGGACAACTTGTTCAAAAAATCAATGTTGAAATAATTCAACTTTGCTTTAGAACACAAAAAAGCCCGGCGGTTATAAACCGCCGGGCTTTTTTTATGCCTTATTTTCTCCGCCAAATAACTCTATGAGTCGAGGTAAGAAAGTTGCCAACTCAGCAGTCATGATAGAAAAATCCACATCAAACTGTGCCGCATCATCATCCGTTTCAATATCAGCAACTTGATCCTGAATTAACTCTAAAAATCGCAAACGTTTTATCGACAAATTTTCATCTATGATAAAAGAAATGCGATCAGCCCAATTAACCGCCAACTTAATAACTTCTTTACCTGTATCTAAATGATTAGTGATTTCAGGCAAAGCCAAATCATGGCGTTTACAACGAACAATACCACCCGCCTCCTCAGGAGATCGTAATTCACATTCATCTTCTATAGTAACATCGTCAGCTATCTTATTATTAAGTAACCATTGTGTCATGGTCGCAATCGGCTTTTCCACCGTACTTAATGGAATAGCAGGCAATGAACCTAACGATTTTCGTAACAAACTAACTAACTCTTCAGCACTTTTTGCAGAGGCTGCATTAACAATCAACCAGCCGCCTTGTGGATCTATATAAGCGTATATTTTGCGTGAAAAGGTAAATGCCCTAGGTAATAAATCAAAAACAAGCTCATCTTTAAGTTCAGTTCGCTCTTTCTTAGATAGCTTTCTAGCTTGCAGCTCTTCTTTCTCTGCTATTTTTTCTTGCAGCAATTCATTTAAAACAGATGCTGGCAACACTCTCTCTTCTTTTTTAACACATAGCATCACATAGTCGTTAGTACGATGAACTAAAGACGAAGAAGCCTTTCCTAGTGGCGGTGTCCAACCAAAAGTAAATTCTTCATGAGGACCACAAGGACGAAAAGCCAAGGCTTCCAGTTTTTGATCCAATTCTTCTGATGTTAGAGTGAAAGCTTCGGTAAGACGGAAAATACTAAGGTTTTTAAACCACATGGGCAACTGATATCCTATAAAATAATGATTAAAACGAATCCACAAAAAGAACAACACAAAAACAGCCGCACATGATTTGATATAACCAGCATGGCCTATCTATTCTTTAATAGAAATCGACTGATCATTATCGCAAATTTAACTGCATAAAAATAAAGTAATTTTTTAATACACACACTATGAAACCTTTCTTAGTAGGATTTGAGCCCATTATTGCAATCAATGCCAAACTATTAATACTGGGAACTATGCCAAGCACGACCTCTATTAATCTCCAACAATATTACGGACATCCAAGAAATGCCTTCTGGCCAATTATGAGCGCATTATTAAATGGCAATCCTGATCCAAGCTACTTAAGCCGAAAAAAATGGCTAATGAGCAATAACATTGCCGTATGGGATGTATTACAACACTGCCAACGATCAGGCAGCTTGGATGCCAATATAAATTTAACGACGGCTAAAACTAATGACTTTAGTCATTTATATAACAAATACCCAACGATTAAACAGGTATTTTTTAATGGTAAGCTTGCTGAAAAATACTATAAACAACACGTACTGCCAACCATAAAAAATCAGTTCTCTTACCTTGAATATCACTATTTACCGTCAACCAGTCCAGCTTATGCCGCATTAAAATTAGAACAAAAGATAGAAGCATGGAAAGCGATTAATCAGTCTATGGTAAAGTAGTGTTATTTTTGTAGGTAATGGTTTGATATTAAAATGAGTGAAGAACAAGATTACGATTATGAGTATGAATACAATGACAAAGGCGAAATAGTTTATTACGCCATTCGTCCCAATAAAACCCGCATAAAAAAGGACATGGCGGTTCTTTTTGCCTTAAGTCAAGAATTGTCCGAATTACCCTCGACACAATTAAAAGCACTAGAACTACCTGACATTATTCATAAGGCGCTGACTGAAGCCTCAGGAATGCCCCATAAAAGCGCAAGAAAGCGCCTATTAAAATTCATCACAGGTCAGCTTAACAAAATAGACATAGAGCCTTATTTAGAAAAATTGGCCTGTATGAAAAGCCAAAGTGCCCATGCGGTTAGAGAACATCATATTGCAGAGCGTTGGCGCGCTCGATTAATTAATGATGGCAATGCGGCCCTAACAGAATTGCTTAATAATCACCCTCATGCCGATAGACAACAACTAAGGCAATTGATACGTAATGCACAAAAAGAAACCGAACTTGCTAAACCACCCAAATCGTCCCGATTATTGTATCGATATTTAAAAACATTATTAAATATCGACGACGACACTGAATTTGATGATGTACTTGAAGATGAGCCTACAGAGAATATCGAATTAGATGCTTATCAATCATTCGACGACGAGGAAGATGAAGATAGCGACGATGACGATGACGATGACGATGACGATGAATATTAGGGCAATGATTAAATAATAGCTAGTCGAGCACGAAAAGTATGCTTCTAATCAGCTACCAACTTAATGCGGGACAGTTTGAGCGCAGACGAAAGGCTCAGGGCGAAAGATTAAGCTAAACTGTCCCATCTTAAATTGGTAGCCTTCAGATCTAGGTAATTACCGATACCAAGTAATATGCGCTTCTTCAGATGGAATATTAGCATACCTATGGTTGGGTACTAATCGCGGCGTATAATGCTCCACAGGACGATCAGCAGCCACGATTGTTTCGTAAATATAACCATTAACAGAGCCGGGCAACATAGCCTTACGCTCCATGACCTGACAAAAAAGTGGCAACTTATCTAGGGCATCGGCATAAATTTCTAAGCGAACAAACTCTATCGTTAATTCATCTAAGTACGCATGCAAGGTTAATTTATAGCCTGATGCCGTTGCTTCAATTTGATAGTTTTGCATATAAATAGCCGACCAATGTTGTGCCAACTGCTGTTGCCAAACGGCTAAGTTTTTTGCTATCTCGGCATTATTCGCGAGTCGTTGTCGATATAGATTGGTTGCGGGTACATAATAGTGTTGCACATAATCATGTAACATTCGATTACTACTAAACTGTGGCGCCAACGTTGCCATGCTGACACGTATGCGTGCCACCCAGTTTCTAGGAATACCCTGATCATCGCGTTGGTAAAATTCTGGAATGATCTGCTCTTCTAATAAACCATAAAGCTCATTGGCTTCGACAGTATCCCATTCAGATTCCGTGTGAGTTTGTCCATCACCTAAAGCCCAACCGACATCGGGTGTATAAGCCTCAGCCCACCAACCGTCGAGTTCTGAAACATTAAGCCCACCATTAGCGAGTAATTTCATACCGCTGGTTCCGCAAGCTTCCCAAGGTCTACGCGGCGTATTAATCCAAACATCAACCCCCTGCACAAAATGCTCAGCCATAGCCATATCGTAATCAGCTAAAAATACCATATGCTTACGAACTTCTGGCCTGCGCGCAAACAAGGCCATTTCTTGTATCAAGCTTTGGCCTTGTTTATCAGAAGGATGTGCTTTGCCGGCAATAACCAGCTGTACCGGATAGCGCGTATTAGTCAATATGCGAATTAAGCGCTCTGGATCATGTAGTAATAGATTGGGGCGTTTATATTCGGCAAAGCGTCTAGCAAACCCCAAGGTTAACCTGTTGGGATCAAAAATAGTATGAGTGAGAGCTTGCTCTTCTTGAGGCGCTAGGCGTAATTTTAATTGCTCACTAATGCGATGGCGCACATAGCTAACCAGCTTCATGCGGCTTTCACCTCTAAAGGTCCATAAGGTTTCATCGGATATCGTTTCGATTTTTTTACGCAGGGTATTAATTTTACCGCCCCAACGGCCTTTGCCACAAACGTCTGTCCATAAGGTATCAGTAAAACTAGAGTCCCAAGTAGGTACATGCACACCATTGGTAATATAACCGATAGGAATTTCTGCTATAGGCCAATGTGGATAAAGTAGATGAAATAATTGTTGGCTAACTTGACCATGTAAGCGACTAACCCCATTGGCATAAGCGCAGGTACGCAAAGCAAAATAAGTCATATTAAATAACTCAGCTTCGTTATTTTCCAATGTTTGTCCTAAAGACAAAAATAACTTAAAAGAGATACCTAGCCCTTGTACTCTATGATGTAAGTATTGATAGATTAATGCGGGGCTAAAGCAATCAAAACCAGCGCTAACAGGCGTATGGGTGGTAAACAAATTACCCGCTCGCGTGGCCCAAAGCGCCTCCTCAAAAGACAGCTGATGCTGCCTTTGAAAGGCGGCTAAACGCTCTAAAGCCACAAAGGCGGCATGACCTTCGTTAAGATGACACACGTCCGGCTTTATATCCAATGCTTCAAGTAAGCGCCAACCGCCTATGCCCAATACGATTTCTTGTAATAAACGCATTTCTAGGCCGCCACCGTATAATTCGGCGGTAATTGCTTGATCAACAGGACTGTTCATCAAATCATTACTATCTAATAGATACAAGGTCACTCGCCCGACCTGAACTTCCCAGACCCGCAAAAACAAATCACGCGCTGGTAATTCCACAATAATCGTTAAGCGATTACCTTGTTTATCTAATGCAGGTCTAATCGGTAAGCTGGCCGGCTCATTGTAAGGATAAAAGGCTTGCTGAACACCTTGAGCATCAATCAATTGCCGAAAATAGCCCTGTTGATACAACAGACCTATACCCACTAAAGGTAGATTAAGATCGCTAGCCGATTTTAATAAATCACCCGCCAAAATACCCAAACCGCCGGCATAAATCGGCAGCGCTTCACCTAGACCATATTCCATACTGAAATAAGCAATGGTACCTAATTGACTAGAAGGATCTTCACACTGAAAACAACCGTCTTGATGATAATAGTGAGATCGCTCTAACTTTAATTGTGCTAATTGACTTAAAAATAACGGATCTTTAACTAATTGCTCGAAACGTTCTTTACTGACATTTTGCAACAACATCCAAGGATTTTGAGTACGTTCCCAAATGTCTGGCGCTATGGTTTGCCATAAAGCATCTCCGGCATGGCTCCAAGTCCACCGTAAATCTAAGGCTAGTTCAATTAATACCTCTAGTTCTTCTGGTAAAGTGCGTGGCAGATAAGCATGTAACATAGTCTCACCTTTATGAATAGTGTCTGTTAATGAAATTAAGAGATATTTTTTATGCAGGAATCCAGCAACTGAAGCTGTTTTACGCCAATGAAACTTATTTTTCAGTCGCTAAACCGCCACCTAGTGCTACAAAAAAAGCCACCGTATCTTGATAGCGTTGTGCGAGTGCTGACAGATAAGCCAGTTTTACCTGTAATCGCAGACTTTCACTAATAAGCACTTGCTGAGAGTTAACTAAGCCTGCTTGATAATTAGCGGTTATTAAACGTAAGGCATCATCCGCAGCCTCTAAGGATTGCCGTTGTGCAGCAATTATTTCCGCATCGTGTTGCAAGGCGCTTAAGGCATCGGCAACTTGGCTAAAAGCACTAACTACCGTTTGTTGATAGATGGCTAATGATTTTTGATAAGTAGCGATGGCTGCTTTGCGACCAAACCATAAAGTGCCACCATGAAATAAAGGCTGAGCAAAATTAGCCGCCATACTCCAGATATTGCCTTTACTCATAAACAGATCTAATAACGACTGGCTATTGTAGCCATAAGAGCCACTTAAACTGATATTAGGAAATAAGTCTGCGGTGGCCACACCAATTTTTGCGCTATCACTATGCAATTGTGCTTCTGCGGCTAGAATATCTGGACGTTGATGAACTAACTCAGAAGGCAAACTCACAGGTATATTTAAAGGCAAGGTTAAATCAGCCAATTTAATAGTA
>CAIVYW010000150.1 GCA_903910205.1 uncultured Methylococcaceae bacterium
AATAACGTTATCGGTCGAGGTATAACTCAGACTAAAGACACGCCAGCCAAATTTATTGTTATGAATAAGCTTAATGTGCGGTTTAGGGACAATAGTTAATACTTTTTGATAACGTGACCGCCAAAAGCTATCAAAATCTTTAGGTTCTTTGGGAGGTGTTACCGCTAATAATTGAGCTAATGAATAACCATAAGTGGGATCGAAGTGATAGTCGGTTACAAGATCCATGAGCTCTTACTGTTGTGTCGCCTTAATAAACTGAGTTTATAACATAAAACTATAACAGGATTGTGTAAAACCCACAGGCTTGTAAGACTTTTTTAAAATAGCTAAAGTATTTTACTTTAAACTTGACGGTAGGTAGTGACGCTCTGCGTAGTAACTCTGGAGCATGGGTATACTTGCCGCAAGCTAAGCGATAGAAAATACGCTTTCCAAATCCGATTGTTTTTCAAGAGGTAGTGTAACGGTTAGATGAATTTGTCCGGCAAAGTCTTGCTCAACAATATGACCATTTAGTTTTTTCAAGGCATACTCAAAAGACTGAAATTTATCATAATCTAAGTTGAAATGTACTGTAGTCATTTCAATATAAGGATGTAATGTCGATGCTTCAATCACCTGTTTCGCCATCTGACCATAGGCTCGAGTAAGCCCACCTGCCCCCAACTTTACGCCACCGAAATAACGAATGACGACCACCAATACATTAATGACATCCTTACCTTCAAGGTATTGAAAAATCGGCTTTCCTGCCGTACCAGTCGGCTCACCTGCATCATGAAATCGATAAATAATGCCTGTGTTTGTTTTGATACGATAAGCATAGGCAATATGGTTTGCCTGTGCATGTTCGGTATGTAGTGTTTTTAATAGCGGCAAAACCAAGTCAGCACTGGCACAGGGCAATATCACACTGATGAATCGTGATTTTTTTATCATGTCTTCGAAAGTACAAGAGTCTGTCACGTAAAACATATTTGATTAATTCCGTTGAATTTTGAGCATCAGCGTTAGGATAATAACCAACTATCATAACTTCAGCAGCAAGTATTCAATGAATCCAATTAAACATACTACGATTTGGTACTGCGCTAAACAGAGAGTTTAGCCTAGTATATTGCTAGTTACTTTAGTCGATAACAATCTATAATGAGCCTTTTTATTAATGAACAATGATGATTTATATGACAGTTAAACTGAATATTTCTGGTGGTATGGCTAACCATACACATACTTTAATAATCGCCATTGGACTCCTTTTAGCTCAAGGCTTTTCTGGCGCTCAAGCCGCAGAACCTGAAAAAAGTTACAGTAAAGCACCTGTGGCCTCTTACAATTATGCAATGGATGATGCTTTATTAGGCAATTCCTATGAAAAGCCGACTTGGAACTTACACGACACCTTGCATTTGCCTGATTGGTTAACGGTAGGGCTTGAAAATCGTACTCGTTATGAATCATTAAGCGATACTTTTAAAGCCAGCCAAGCCGCACCTGCTTCTAAAGCAGGCGGTGGCGATCAACAAATCGCTTTGCAAACAGACCTTTGGATACAAGCTAAGCTGGGTAAGTTTCGCTTTGCGACTGAATTTATGGATGCACGCGCCTTGTCATCAGATTCAGGTACTAATAACACGCCTAATCCGCCCAATAACACTATGGTTGATACTTTAGATTTCACTCAGATCTATGCTTCATGGGCCGATCAAAATACCTTATTGAGTGGCTTAGGTGTCGAGATTAAAGCGGGGCGACAAACTATGGATTTAGGCAGCAGGCGTTTAGTGGCTAGACCAGTGTTCCGTAATACCGTTAATAACTTTACCGGCCTACGTATTAGGGTATTAGATTATGGTCGCTGGCAATTAAATGCCTTCGGTACTATGCCGGTGCTACGCTTTCCAAACTATAGCAAAACACCTAGCAATGGTGATTCTAATTTAGTAGCACCTAATGCCAACTTATTGGTTAATGGTGATCAGCAATGGGATCAAGAAGATACCCATACTTGGTTTTCTGGCGGTATCTTAGAAGGTTATGATGTTGTTAAGAATGTTAATGCCGAGTTAGCGCTGTATAGTTTAAATGAGAGCGATAGCAATAATAACGCCACGCGCAATCGACAATATTTAACACCGAACATTCGTTTTTACAGCAAGCCAAGCAAAGGTCGCTTTGATTTTGTGGCCGAAGGTATGGGGCAGTTTGGTACCGTACAAGCCAATACCTCCGATAACAGCCATCAACAAAATCATCAAGCTTGGTCTAACCATCTTGAAACAGGCTATAGCTTTGACCTACCTATGTCACCTCGCTTCCTAGTGGAATATGACTGGGCAAGTGGCAGTAAAAACTATGCCAATGCTGCTGGTACTGATGGTCGTTTTGACCCACTCTATGCTGCTTCGGATTTAGACTTTGGTTCCAGTGGAATTTATTCGGCCTTTCAACGTAGCAATATCAATTCACCCGGCGCTAGATTTAATTTCTCACCTAGAAAAGATGTCATGGTCTCATTACAACAACGGGCAATTTGGTTAGCCTCTGCGGGTGATTGCTGGGGTGGAACTTCTTGCTCAACATCAAGCGCACCGGGAGCAGCACCTGGTTTAGTCGGTAATAGCAAAGCAACTAGTGGCGACTATGTCGGTGATCAAATAGGCGCATCCAGTCGTTATAACTTCAACAGCAGTTTGAATTTTGAAGCAGGGTGGTTTCATTTATTTAAAGGCCAGTTTGCTACTACGGCTGTTTCAACGGCAACGACGACACAAACCACAACTTCGGGCGGTGACACTAATTATTTCTATGTACAAAGCCAAGTTAGGTTTTAATCATAGCTGGTATTAATGCAACGATACCTTACTGCCTAATGGTGCTAGCCAGTCAAAGTAGCACCATTAAACACAGTTAATCTAAACAGACTCTAATAGAAAGTTCATTTGTTTATACCTATGCTACTACGTATTTTCACTACTATTCTATTATTGGTTATCAGCTTTAGTCCTTATGCTGCCACGACCTTAGTCGCTGTTGCGGCTAACTTCAGTAAACCTATGAGCGAAATTGCCATCGAATTTGAAAAGGTCACAGGGCACAGCGCTAAGTTATCGTTAGGTTCGTCTGGAAAATTCGTCTCCCAAATTGAAAACGGCGGCCCTTTTGACGTATTGTTATCCGCTGATGAAACAGGACCACAAAAATTAACACAAGAAGGCTACGCTGTACTTAACAGTCAATTCACTTATGCCCTAGGTAAATTAGTCTTATGGTCAGCAACCCCGGGCTATGTTGACGCTCAAGGCACAGTGCTCAGCACTGGCAACTTTAAGCACATTGCTGTTGCCGATCCTAAGCTGGCACCTTATGGTGCAGCTGCTATGGAGGTATTAAAAAATAAAGGCTTACAGACTAAATTGCAGCCGATAATGGTCATGGGTGAAAATATTGCTCAAACCTATCAATTTGTTAGTACTGGCAATGCTGAATTAGGTTTCATAGCCTTATCTCAAGTC
>CAIVYW010000151.1 GCA_903910205.1 uncultured Methylococcaceae bacterium
CCCTGATCAATTGGATTACAAAGGAGCTATAGAAAAAGGCTTGCCCATTGGTTCAGGGGAAATCGAAAGTGCACACCGTTATGTCATTCAGCAGCGACTAAAATTACCGGGTGCTTGGTGGAAAGCGGCTAATGTCGAGTCAATGTTGGCGCTACGTGTTGTAAGGGCCAATGGCGATTGGGAAAAATATTGGAATAATTTGTCCACCGCAGTGGCTGCATAAGATTATTGTGAATTCCCCGCACTTTTAATCACACCCAGTAATTACTATTGTTAACCCACATTTTCAAATTGGATTTATTTTGATGATAGGTATTTATACTGAGGTATTTTATACTATATCTATAAGTATGTTTTCAATTATATATAATGCCACACTTGATCAATCTAAAGCTAATATTAGTCGCTGTAAGCTTCTATACACGTATTCCATGTCGACAAACACTTAATTATAGGCTTTTGCCCGAAGCAACTATTTATTTACCGCTAGTTGGCTGGTTAGTTGGCGCAATTGTTGCCTTATGCTTTTACATGAGTTCATTCTTATGGTCGCAAATGACATCGGTCATTTTAGCTTTAATGTGTGGAATATTTTTGACAGGTGCTTTTCATGAAGATGGTTTAGTCGATGTTTGTGATGGTTTTGGTGGTGGTTGGGGTAAAGCGGCTATTTTAAAAATCATGAAAGACTCTCATATCGGTGTATATGGCGTTTTAGGTTTGTTGCTACTTTTTATATTGAAAATAAATTTACTACGTGAATTAAAGGACGGTCAAGTGCCGTGGATATTAATATCGGGACATAGTATTAGTCGATTACCACCACTACTATTGATGTATCGTTATGATTATGTGCGTAATTTGGAAAGTAAAGCCGGTAATGCCGTGCATAAAATTAATTCAAAAGAACTTAGTTTTGCAATAGGCTTAGCCTTATTGCCCTTACTGTTGTTACCCAATACCTGTATTCTTGCAATTTTTCCTATAGTGCTTGTGAATGGATTTTTGGGTTCTTATTTTTATCGCCATATTGGCGGTTATACTGGTGATTGTTTAGGCGCAAGCCAACAGATCGCTGAAGTAGTTTTTTATTTAAGTGTGAGTGCCTTATGGATATTTATTTAATTCGTCATACCCAGACAGCTAATAATATGGGGTTGTGCTACGGTCAAAGTGATGTAATTTTGGCAGATAGTTATGCAGACGAGATGGCTAATCTACATAATAAGCTACCAGAATTTGAAGATGATTGTCGTGTTTTAAGTAGTCCATTAACGCGTTGTTTACAATTGGCGCAGACATTTTCAGATAACGTGATCACTGACGAACGTTTACTGGAGCTTAATTTTGGAAATTGGGAAGGTCTGCAATTTGATGCTATTGAGGTTGATGTATTGCAGCATTGGACTGATAATATTGTGACTGCAAAACCACCTAACGGTGAAAATTTCGAAGAACTATATTTACGTGCAACTGCTTTTTGGAAAGACTTATTAACAATAGATGCAAAGCAGGTTTTAATTTTTACGCATGCTGGTGTTATTCGTGCCTTGTTAGCACATGCTTTAAATTTTCCACTGGAAAATTCATTTCAATTGCGCATTGACCCTAGTTCGGTGCATAAATTATGCCTTATTGACAATTATCTTTACGTTGAATATATAAATTTATAAATGCATCACGGTGGTAATATTTATCAATTTGCAAAATTTATTGGCTGCCTGCCAGAACAGGTATTGGATTTTTCAGCAAATATTAATCCCAATCAGGCAGTTAACTTGGATTGGATGCTATCTCTTCAGCTTGGCCCCTATGCTGACCCCACTTATGAAGCCTTAAAACAATCGATAAGAGATCGATATTTTTTTCCTGAAAATGCAGATATAGAAGTATTTAATGGTGCCAGTGCTGCTATTTTTGCATTATTGCGTTATTTGCAGCCAAAAGAATTGGTTTTGTATACTCCGCTATATAGTGAATACAGGAATATAGCAGATCAATTGGGCTGTAACGTGCATAACATTAATCGATTTGATGGATTAATGACGAACATTCCTAAGTGGAGTACTGTTATTTTTGTAAATCCATCTACGCCAGACGGACAGCTTTATGATTTAAAAAACTTATTACAAAGTTGGCAGGCTTCTAATTGCACCATCATTATTGATGAATCATTTTTAGATTTTTGTAGGGCAGATTCAGTTTCGTCTTATATAGCGGATTATGAAAAGCTTTATATTATTAAATCATTAAGTAAATTTTATGGCTGTGCGGGTATTCGTGTCGGTTATATTATGGCTGAAAAAGCAGCTATTATTGCACTTAGGGGCTATGAGTCGACGTGGAAATTATCTAGTTTTGATATGATGTATATGCAGCACGCGCTAAAAAATAATAGTTTTATTGAGCAAACGACATTGCAAACCGAATATTTGCGAAATTTATTGCAACTTACGTTGCAAAAATCTGGTTTGTTTGAGCAGATTTATCCAGGACAAGCTAATTTTCTGTTGGCTAAATTAGTTCATCATATTGATGGTTATCAATTACAGGCGTTATTGACATCATCACGAATATTAATCCGTGTTTGTGATAGCTTTGACGGATTAGATAAGCATTACGTGCGTTTTGCAGTAAAAAAAGCTCAAGATATTAGGCAGTTAGCCTCTAGTTTAGAGGCAGTAACACTCAATCTTTATTCTGACTTTGAGTTTATTGGACAAAAATGTTGTCCAGAAATTAACGATTGAGAGATCTATATGAAATCATTAGCTGTTTTTGGTACCGGTTCAGATGTTGGAAAGACAACGATTGTGATGGCTTTATGTCGGATTTTTTCTGATCAAGGTATCAAGGTTGCACCGTTTAAGGCGCAAAATGTGTCCAATAACTCTGCGGTGACCCAAGACGGTAGAGAAATATCTAGGGCGCAATGCTTACAGGCCGATGCAGCTAGGATAGCTCCTAGTTATTTATTTAATCCTGTGTTACTGAAATCTCATGGTGATGGTAGTGTCCAAGTTATCGTTAATGGTTTGGTACATATAAAATTAACTATCTCAGATTATTACAAAGAAATTGTCCATTTAAAATTTCAGGTTCAGCAAGCATTTACACGACTAAAGCAGGATTATGATCTTGTTATTGCCGAAGGCGCGGGTTCTCCTGTGGAGCTAAATCTGTTAGACAAAGATC
>CAIVYW010000152.1 GCA_903910205.1 uncultured Methylococcaceae bacterium
ATTATAATCAATGGCCAATATTTGTGCCTATGTGGATGTTGCTGCTGAGTTGTCTTTCTGCTTCATCGGGTTCTACAGGTGGAGGGATACGCATGATAAGAACTATTATTTTGATGAAGCAAGCACGCTTGGAAATGTTTAAATTCATTCATCCCTATGCCGTTAGACCTATGAAAATAGGCGATACGGTCATTAGTAATAATATTATCAACTCGGTAACCGGATTTATTTTCTTATACTTCATGAGTATAGTCATCCTAACGTTTACCTTGTTGTTAAGTGGTATGGATTTTATGACAGCTCTATCTGCTACCATTACCTGTATTAATAATGCAGGTCCAGGATTAAATGAAGTAGGGCCTGCGGGCAATTATGTTAATTTAGGTGACTTTCAAAAAGCAGTCTGTACCTTTGCCATGTTGTTAGGACGTGTACAAATATTTTCTATTGTGATTTTATTCGTGCCTGAGTTCTGGAGAAAGTAACGACGGCTCATCTAGCGACATAACGGTACTAGTAAAACAACCCGATGCCAGATGCGTTTGTACTAGGTCACCTAGTGCTAGTTGTTCAGTAGAGCGAATGATATTCTTGGTTTTAGCTTGTATAGATAATCCATAACCTCGACTCAGTGTCGCTAAGGGACTGACAGCATGTAAGGTCTGGCTGTTGTTTAATAACCGAAGTTGCAAGTGTTCTAATTTATGCGTAGTGGCTGTTAATAAACGGCGACTTAAATAGTGTTGTTTTTGCTGATAGTGACTAATGGTGACGGCGGGATTATATTGCCATAATTGAGCCAGCGTCATGTCCATGTGCTTATGGTGATTTGTTAAACGTGCTTGCATCGCCAAATTAAGTCTAGCTTCAAGCTCATCAATTCGCTGCGAGTTTCTAGCTAATTTTTGGCCAAGATGTTGTTGTTGTAAACGCTGACTCAGCCAATGTAAGGCTTGTTGTTTTTGGCTTAAGTAGCGCTGCCATTGTTGCTGTAATCTCATTTCTAAGTGTGAGAAACGAGCAAGCCATTCTTGTTGATCTGGACTGGCCTGTTCTGCGGCAGCCGAAGGCGTTGCCGCGCGATAATCGGCAACAAAATCGGCAATAGTCACATCAGTTTCATGGCCTACCGCCGAAATGATCGGAATTTCACTATTAAACATTGCACGCGCAACTCTTTCTTCATTAAACGCCCAAAGATCTTCTAAAGAGCCTCCCCCTCGCGCTAAGATAATAAGCTCACAGTGTTTTAATTGATTAGCTAATGCTATCGCTGCGGCAATTTCAAAACTCGCCTGATTACCTTGTACAGCGACCGGATAAATAATGATAGGTATAGCCGCACAGCGCCTTTTTAAAACAGTAAGTATGTCATGAATAGCTGCGCCTGACGGTGAGGTGATAACACCTATGCAATGAGGGAGTTTAGGTAAGTGTTTTTTATGGACGGTATCGAACAAACCTTCTTGCGCCAGCTTTTGTTTTAAGAGATCAAAGGCGCGTTGTAAAGCACCATCGCCGGCTTCTTCCATAGACTCAACAATAAGTTGATAATCACCGCGTGGTTCGTAAAGACTCACCTGCGCTTTAACAAGCACTTGTTTGCCATTTTCTGGTTTAAAGGTCAACCTTCGTTGCTGAGTTTTAAAGAGCGCACAGCGCACCTGAGCATTAGCGTCTTTTAGCGTGAAATAAAGATGACCTGAGGATGGCTGCGTAGTATTTGAAAGTTCGCCGGCCACCCAAATACTTAAGAAATGTTCACCGAGTAATTGCCCCGTAGCACGATTAAGTTGGGATACGCTCATAATAGTGCGGCTTTGCAAAGGAATCATTAGTCTATAACATTGAGTGTGAAGTTAACGGTAGAGTATTGTAAAATACGCGCTTTTAATACACAAAGAAAGGACAGCATGATGGCGTGGTTGCTATTGTTTTCAGCAGGATTTGTAGAAATAATTTTCGCATTAAGTCTGAAATATAACGAAGGCTTTACAAAACTTTTGCCGAGTATCATCACCGCATTTTCTGGGGTCGGCAGTTTTGGTTTATTAATGTGGGCACTTAAAACCTTACCTCTAGGTACTGCCTATGCGGTATGGACAGGCATGGGTGCAGTCGGCGTGGCTATTTTAGGTATACTCTTATTTAAAGAATCTGTTGATTGGTATCGCTTATTATCTATTAGTTTCGTGATTGTCGGCATAGTCGGACTTAAATTAACTGATAGCCAATAACATGTTGCATCTTATTACTCAGTCACCGATTGATAGAGCCATCTTTCAGCGCTTAGGGGCAGGGGATGATGTGCTATTTCTTGATAAGGCGGTGTTAAATTTGTTACAAAAAGGCAGCTTAAGTGCTGTCTTAACGTCATTATTAGCGCATCATCAACTCTATGCTTTAGTGGATGATCTTGAAATTAGGGGTATTAGTTCAGCCGAATTGCTAAAGGGTTTAAAGACCATTGACTATGCAGACTTCGTTAAGTTGACGGTTAAAAATCCACTCATACAAACATGGTCATGAATAGTGCGCTGCCAGAAACCAATGAGCTAGGTTTTCTAATTCGAGTAAGCGATTGGAGCGAGCAGGTCGCCCAGCACTTAGCGGATATGAATGACCTTATCTTAACAGAGGCGCATTGGGAAATTATTTACTTTATACGCCAGTATTATCTGCAATATAAACATTTGCCCAATGCCCGTGTTTTTGCCAAAGCCATCGCAAAAACCTTAGGTGCAGAGAAAGCGAATAGTCGTTATTTACTGCGCTTATTTCCAGATGGCCCCTTAAAGTATGCTTGCAAATTGGCGGGTTTGCCAAAACCTCCAACCTGTATTTGACATCTTGCCGCCTTAAGGCTCACTGCCATTAAGTTAAGGAAGAAGATACTAATACCCCCCTTTGAAAAAGGGGGGTTAGGCGCTAGCCGTAACCCAACACACTACTCAGCAAGTTAGAACACTGGGCTGTATCCAGCGCACTAGCGTCGATAATAATTGCGTCATATTGATCGGTTTGTTGATGAAATCGTTCATGCCGCAAGCTAGGCACTGTTCACGTTCCGTTTCGGTGACACCAGCCGTCAGTGCAATGATAGGAATATCGGCAAAACGTAGTGAACGGCGCAGTTGTTGTGTCGCATCAAGGCCGTTCATGACCGGCATGTGTATATCCATCAAGATGGCATCAAACTCATCAAGCTCCAGCATCGCCAGTGCTTCCGCGCCATTATTGGCAATTTGCACTTGGATGCCGGCCAACTGTAATAATTCTTTTACGATTTGTTGGTTAAAAAAATTGTCTTCTGCCACTAGAATTCGAGTTTCTGCCAGTATCGGAGCAAACTCTTTTAAGGCAGACGCTGTGCTTGCTAAAGGTTGTTTAACGTTAGCCTGTTCGGATTTATCTGATACACCCAGCGCCAGTTCAAAGCTGAAACTGCTGCCTAGTCCTGGGGTACTGACTACGGTAAATTTACCGCCCATTAATTGCACCAAATTATGGCTAAGTGCGAGTCCCAATCCAGTGCCACCAAAACGACGCGAAATCGACTCATCCGCCTGAGTAAACGGTTTGAATAGTTTTTTCTGATCCTCGCCAGATAGCCCGATGCCAGAATCTTTAACGTTAAATAATAGTCGAGCTTTGGAGGCTTTGCTGTCTAATAGGTTGATGCTCAGATTGATAGCGCCGCAGCTGGTAAACTTGACGGCGTTACTTAGCAGATTAATCAATACTTGTTTCAGCCGAAGGTCATCGCCGATTAACTTGCGCGGCACCTGAGCTGGAATCGTTATGTCGAAAACTAGCCCTTTATTCTGGGCGGCCTCAGCAAACAAGGTATAGAGCGTATCTCGAAGTTCATTAAGATCAAATGGCATCGGATTAAGGCTAATACCATTGGCTTCTAGTTTGGATAAATCCAGAATATCATTGAGTATGCCTAATAGATTTGTTGAGGCATGGTTAATCTTGGTTAGATAATCCCTTATATCGGCAGGCATCTCTTTAAGCAAGGCCAATTCCGAAAAACCGATAATGCCACTCATCGGAGTGCGAATTTCATGTGACATATTGGCTAGGAATTGCGTTTTTGATATAGCCAGTGCTTCAGCTCTTTCTTTAGCCAGCAAGACGAGGGCCTCGTTTTGTTTACGCTCAGTAATATCTTCTTTAATCGCCAGATAATGGGTGATTGTTCCGGTGGAATCATGGATAGGCGATATAAGCACAGACTCAAGGTATTCGACGCCTAGCTTGGACTTGTTAATGAATTCACCGTGCCAATTGTCACCTTTGCCCAGCGTAGTCCTCATGTCGGTATACGTTGTTCTCGGCGTATGACCTGACTGTAAGATTCGAGGATTCTTACCAATCACTTCTTCACGACTATAGCCAGAACTCTTGACGAACTGCTCATTGACATACTCAATATTCATATTAAGGTCAGTGATTACTATGGTTGTTGGATTTTGCTCTGTGGCCTGTAGTAGTTTTCTTACGCAGTCTTGATCTTGTTTACGCAAGGTGTTGTCGGTGCCGATCAGCAAATAACCAATAATAGTGTCATCAGTGTGTAATGCCGTAACCGAAACCACCGCTGGAAAACGACTACCATCCTTGCGTATATAGGTCAGCTCGTAAATATCCTCGATACCACGCGCTGCCTTGAATATCAAGGCTTCAAAGCCTGAGGTAATTAGCTGTCCGTGCTCTAGGCTCAAGTTATCGGCACGCAAGGTCAATTCCTCAGCATCAGACAGTTCGGCTGGAGTCATGGTATTCATTACCTCCGCAGCCGAGTAGCCAAGCATTTTTTCCGCGCCGACATTGAAAATCTGAATAATGCCGTTGGCGTCAGTGGCAATGCTGGAGAAATAAATGCTGTTGAAAATCGCATTTTGCAAAGCCTTAGTCTGAATAATCGACTGTTTAGCAGGGGGCTTTGTCGGCAATTGAAAATAACTATAAAGCTTATTTAGCATTGAAAAAAATCCTTGTAGGGCATGCTGCATAAGCGATTAAGTCGCCATAGATAAGAAAATATCGGTCAGTGACTGCTTGACTTGAGTTGTTGAAGATGGGCATAGTAAAATCTTAGACTTAAGTTTCAGTGGACTAATGCCTAAGCCTAAGCCTAAGCCTAAGCCTAAGCCTAAGCCTAAGCCTAAGCCTATAATGGGTGCGCTAAACAAACGCCAGAATTGGTAAGCGATGCTCGAATCAAATCGAATAACAGTGGAGTATGGTTCATCTCCCTTAGATAATACCAAAACGAAATACTGTGCGTATTCTAAGGTAATTCTCAGGGTAAAGTAAACTATTTCCTGATGAAGTTATTTATTGGCCGCCTCAATTTCTTCCGCAGTGACTTTACTGTCTTTGTTGGTATCGATTTTATCAAAATAATGTATTATGCGTAGGGCATTGCCAGCCTCGGCTTCTGCCATAGAAACTCCGCCATCTTTATTGGTATCCAATTCTGTAACACGATTAATAATGTCATCATGAGTAACTGCGCCCACAGTCGTTGTTACCCAACATAAGGCGATGCTTATAAAAATGTTCAGTATAGATTTCATGATATTTTCCTATATATAGAGCTTGTTAATTCAATGGCTAGCGAATCTCCCCCCACTTTTTCAAAGGGGAGGAGTGGGATGGTACTTGACTACATTATTTCGTGCTCATTCCTAAGCCAAGCAATGACCTTTAATCAATCGTCATTATTTTGCCGAATCAGAATTAATCCAACCTTCTTTAGCAAAATACTGGGCCAATTCTGCTGAGATCTTTTCGGCGATATCGGATGCTTGTTTTGAAGAGGCTGATTTATAAGTATTAGCCGCTCCCTGTGCGGCATTAACCGCCAATGTGGCTGCGGCTCCTGCACCCGCTGCGGCACCTGCAGGCCCCATGACCAACGCGCCGGGCTTGTTGCCACTATCAGCATGAGCAGTAAAGGTAATCAATGCTTTATTTCCTGCGGCAGACGGTGCTAATACACTGATTGTGGCATCCAATGAAGATTGTCCTGCCCCTAAGCCAATAACGTTTCTACGAATACTGTTACCTTCGTCAATTTTTATGATTTGCCCAGTAATTAAGATTGAGCCAGGCAGCACTGCTGAGCTTTGATCGGCCCGTTGCGGATTCAAGCCCATTGCAAGTATTTTCTGGGTAAGTTCTTTGGCCATTGCTTCAGCGACTTCATTACCCAATTTGAGTTTTTCTACGGTCTCATTATCGTTTTCAAAGCTTCGTACAAGTTTCGATAATGGACTGGAATTTTGCTGCACAGCTTGTGGATCGACAGAAAAGTTATAAATTAAAACCGTAGTCGGTTTTGGCATACCCACCCTTTCGAGTTCGGATGTTTTCTGAATATTGGTTTTGGCGCAAGCTACCATAAAGAAAGCGACAGTGCAGATTCCTGCTAATTTGATAAAGTAATTTAATGACATAATGATCTCTATAATCTAAGTTTAAAAAAACGCCAGATACAGACTTCTGAATGATTTATCATCTATTAAGTTGTTGCAGCCTTACCTTTATGGGGCTATAAAAAATAGCATGCTACCAAAAACTCATATAATGATTAAAGTGCATTAATGACCTAGTGTTGATTGAGCCAAAAGGGTAACCTGCTTATTTATGATTGTCTATATGTTAATCTTTACAGTGGGATATATATCGCGGTGTTCCAATGTCAGTCGGAGTTTACTCCAATGCCGGTCGGGATTTGCAATCCCGATCGAAACGTTCCAATGCCGATCGGGGTTTGCAACCCCGATCGAAACGTTTAGATGCACCCAAGCGGGGTTATATAACCAAAAGTAGGCATGTTTCTTCGGTGATCTTTGAAAGATAATAGGGTTACCAAATTAAGGTGGGATAGATGCTAGACTTAACCGTTCGCCCTGAGCCTGGCGAAGGGTGAGCGGTTAAGGCGTTCATGGTTCGACAAGCTCACCACGAACGGCTTAACCTCAAGCTGTCCCACTTTAAGTTGGTAGCCGATAATAGCAATATCAAACGGTTGAGACGGGGTTATAAACCCCGTCTCGCGAGTTACTCCAATGCTGGTCGGGATTTGCAATCCCGACCGAAACGTTTAGATTTCGATAATTTCGAAAGGTGAGTAATGGGTTATAAACCCCGTTACGCTTTGTTTTCCTGTATGATCCGAAATTACTCCCTCCTGTAATAAGCGCAACCACATTTTGATACGATCACTATTTTACAAAAATAGTCATGTGCTTTATAA
>CAIVYW010000153.1 GCA_903910205.1 uncultured Methylococcaceae bacterium
ACGAGTACATATAGTTATGCCTGTTTGGTTAATTGATTCCATCAAAACTAGCGCATCCGAGCTGGGAATATCACCCTCTGATTATATTCGCGATATATTAAAGCAACATCAAAAGCAGAAAGCGGATGCTGATTAAATCGGCCCTCGCGCTCAGTGCTAAGAAAAGCGTACGCACTTCACTAGGGGGTCGCGTTCGTCCATGAACGCTTCAACGATTGAAAAAAGTTCCTTATTAATAAGGCTTTAGGCTTCAAGGCTACAATCATGAACTTTTTTTTGCTCTTTAGACTCCAGTTTATTACCGTCTACGCAGCGTTTCTTGTATGCCCACCTTTGAAGTTTAGTGAGCATAGTGGGATATAAAAAGTGTTTAGCGTAATTAACCATCAACGATTCTGGAGCGACTTTATTTAAAATATCAAACGAAATTTTGGCAGGATCTGATTTGCCAATACTGCAATAATAGGCACACATTACCCCTGTAAATCCAGAAAACTCAGTAATGTGAAATGTGTTTCTGTGTGGATATAGCAATTTCAAATCAAACTTGTGATCAAATATTTCTGGTATTTTTTCAAACTCACCTTTATTCAAACAAAGTTGGGCATAATTGATCTTGGCAAAAAGATAATCCGGATTGATAAGATAATTTTCAGTGGTTTCTTTTATGCTGGCCTTTTGATTACCAGTTTTCGAATAAGCCGCAGCCAAATAATTATACAAAACAGGCGCTTGAGGATAGATCTCTTTTAGTGCCAAAAGTTTTTCTATAGCTTCTGTTGGACTCGTTGTCAGTATTTCAAAAATAGCATCTACTTTTTTCTTATCGGCTCTTGAAAACTTATTTTCATTACTTTTGATTGGAGAACGTGTAATTTCATAACTGCTAACATAAAGTGTATTGCTATCGTTTTTTAATGTAGAGGGAAGCGTGGTGTTTATATTCTGTTGAGTACGTTTCATGGATTTTCTCCCTGCTCTAACCGTTGCTATATTTGTAAATATTATACAAATATATGAGTTGGCTTTAAAAAATTATTGAATAAATCAAGATCTTATTTTTTACACACTAACATTAAGTAACTTAACGCGTACCCCCGCTGTTCGCTAGCATATTTCCAAGCAGGGGGAATTAAACAGCAGAAATAACTCAATGAATTAACCTAGCAAACTCGCTAATTCATGTAACGGCGGCAATACAACCATCTTGGCCATTTGTAACAATAACAAAGCAGCTAACGGTGATAAGTCTATACCCCCTAAATTAGGAATCATTTTGCGACAAAGATTCAGTATGGGGTTCGATAAGGCGTCTACAATAGAAGCAGCCGCATAAAAAGCGCCTGGATTCATCCAACTCAATATCGCTCTGGCAAATACTGAAAACACTAGCACATTGAGCAGCAAGGAAATTAGCTGGGTCATTGATAAAATAGCTAAGGCGCCAATGTTGATACTCACCCCTTTGAGCATCAATATGGAAAAATCAGCTAACATTTGCAAACTCAACATCAGCACCAATGAAGAGCTGTCTATTTTGCCTATAGAGGGCACAAATCGACGCATAATTCTTAACGGTGGATGCGTTATCTTGACCAGAAACTGAGAAATAGGATTGTAAAAATCAGCACCGCACCACTGTAATAAAAAGCGTAATAAAACCGCCATAATATAAAGTGAACATAAGGTGTCAATTAGAAAAATAATGGGATCTGTCATGTAAGTTGCGCCCATTAGTTTTGCTCCGCTGGCTTGGACATTTCAACGGAACGGTCTCTTGCCGCATGTAACGCTTTTGAAACCAACTCAGTAAAGCCACCTTGTTCAAAGGTACTAATGGCTTGTTGCGTAGTACCACCTGGTGACGTAACGCGTTTACGTAATTGTTCAGGTGATTCTGAAGATTCCAGTGCAATTTTGGCTGCACCTAAAGCGGTTTGCTGTACCAATAATCTGGCGGTTTCTTCCGTTAAGCCTAACTCTATCGCGGCTTTTTCCATAGCCTCCATAAGTAAAAAGTAATAGGCAGGGCCACTACCTGATACCGCCGTCACGGCATCTAATTCGCTTTCTTCTTTAACCCATAAAGCGATACCTACAGCACGCATAATATTTTCAGCTAAGCTACGTTGTTCGGCGCTGACTATCGCATTAGCATGCAGTGCCGTAGCCCCTGTTAATACTAAAGCAGGAGTATTAGGCATACAGCGAACAATAGCGGTATCAACACCCAACCACTCGCTTAAACTTTGCTGACTGATGCCTGCGGCAATAGAAACAATCAGTGATTTTTTTTCTTGTATGATGGCAGCGACACTTTTTGCTACAGCACTCAATGATTGAGGCTTAACAGCAAACACGACCACATCCACTTCATTAATAACAGTATCATTGCTGGCCGAGGTATTAACCTTAAGATTTTCCGCTAAAGCGTGCAAGATATCTGAATTAATATCAGAGACCCAAAGATGCTCTGGAGAATGGCCGCTGGCAATTAATCCGCTAATCAAACTAGATGCCATATTACCGCCGCCGATAAAACCAATTTTTTGTGTATTCATGTTTGCTATGTGTAGGTGATGTTAAAAGTATTTTACCCTATATGAGGGCAGCGCAAACAATCACAAGACTTTTACTATAAAATGTCTGTTAAAGATACGGATAACCTTCGACAAACTCAGACTTATGATTGAAACCATTTATATAGAAGACGCTATTTTACAGCATCCGCGTGTCTTGGATATTGTCGGCCGCTTCCCACGCGCCAGAACGATTACCTGTGCTCGCTATGGTGAAGTCTTCAACCCCAAAGCCCAGAATTTTCGCCTGCAAAAACAAAACCCTGCTTTAATACTCGCTGAAAAGTATAAACATTTTACAATGGAAACACCTAGCGGTTATGGCATAGGAGCACAAAGAAATTATTATTTTTCTCACATGCTTAATTGTTTGTACGATTGCCGCTACTGCTTTTTACAAGGCATGTATCAATCGGCTCATTATGTGCTGTTCGTCAATTATGAAGACTTTCAAGCCGATATCCAACAGCGCTGCGCCGCGACACCTAATGAAGCCGTACATTTTTTCTCTGGCTATGATTGCGATAGTCTAGCCTTAGAGCCAGTCAGCGCATTCGCCCAGCAATTTATACCGTTTTTTGAACAGATACCCAATGCCTGGTTAGAATTAAGAACCAAAAGCACACAAATCCGTAGCCTGTTAAATCGCGAAGCTTTTGAGCGTTGCATTATCGCTTTCAGTCTTAATCCTGATGAAGTCGCTAAGAAAGTAGAAGATAAAGCCCCGACACTGGAGCGTCGTCTTGATGCCTTAAGCAAACTACAACAACAAGGCTGGCCTATTGGTCTACGTTTTGACCCAATGATCTATCAAGTTGATTACCAGCAGCAATATCGTCGTGTGTTTGAGCAGGTGTTTGCGATCATTAATCCCGAGCAATTACATTCTGTCAGCCTAGGCGCTTTTAGACTACCTGAAAGCTTCTTTAAAAAATTACAAAAACTCTATCCTGAGGAAAAACTCTTTGCAGGTCCTTTAGAAAGTAAGCTAGGCATGGTGTCTTACCGACAGGCATTAGAGCAGGAAATGACCGAGTACTGCACCCAGCAACTATTAAACTTTATTCCTAAAGACAAATTCTTTCCATGCACACTTTAAAACGCACGGTTCTGGTCACAGGCGCCAGTTCTGGCATAGGCAGAGCTGTTGCCCAACATTTATTGCAGCTAGGACACACCGTGATAGGTGTCTCCAGAGATTGCAGCCAGTTCAGTCAAGGCATTGCTAACTTCAGTGCACTAGAGTTAGACTTAAGCGACTTAAAAGCGATTCCGCATAAAATACGCGAGCTACAAAAAACCTGCCCAGAACTTGATGCGGTGGTGTTTTCAGCCGGCATAGGCCAATTTGGTTCGCTAGAAGAGTTTTCTTATGCCCAGATTGAAGCCCTCATTAATCTCAACTTTACCAGCCAAGTTTTTCTAAGCAAAGCCTTGTTGCCGAATTTAAAGCGCAAAGCTCATAGTGATTTAATTTATATCGGCTCCGAAGCGGCGCTAAAAGGCAGTCGTAAAGGTGCTATTTATTGTGCCAGTAAATTTGCCTTACGGGGCTTTACCCAAGCCCTACGTGAGGAATCGGCTAATAATAAGGTACGTGTGTGTTTAATTAATCCCGGCATGGTTAAAACTAACTTTTTCAACGATCTTAATTTTGAACCCGGCGATCATGAAAGTCAGGCTATTTTACCCGAGGATATAGCCGCCACTGTTGCCTATGTACTCAGTTCACGAGCGCAGATAGTCATTGATGAAATCAATCTAAGCCCGTTAAATAAGGTCATCAAGTTTAAAAAGACTGACAGCAGCACACTATAAAACTAGCTATTTAGTTCCCCTCTTTGGAAACATAGGTATCTACATAAGTTTCTTATCGGCGTGGAAACGATAAAAAACACCGTAGGGGCGTATTGCATACGCCCAACATTGAAAGTCCAATGTTATAGAGCTTATTTTATAAGGGCGTATGCAATACGCCCCTACGATCTTCAACACAATGTTATCGTTCTCGCGTGGGAATGCTAACAATTATTTGTGTAGATACCTATGCTTTGGAAAAGAGGGGTTAGGGGAGATTTTAATGACCTTAAATCAAACCTGCCCACCCACGCCTTTAAACTTCTCAACAAAAGCGGCAATTTTTTGAAAAACACTTTGTTTTTTGCTTAAGTATTGCGGATTAAGCGGGCTCATTTTAGGCAGGATAGCATTGAGCTCAGTGCCGTTTTCACTGGCATACTCACGTTTTAATGACGACCTTAGATAACGCTTAGCGGCTTCTGCATTGAGCTTTTCAGTACTAATTAGTTGTTCTGCTTCACGTTGTTGTTCCGTTTGAGCAAAGCTAAAGAAAGCCTCAATAATGCTGGCTTTGTCGAGAATGTTGTCCAAGTTGGTTTGGTTAATAAAATCTACAAGCAAACTTTCTTTAGCACGATTGCCAATGCTGGCACGAATTAAACGCCGCACTTCTTCAAGTAATGCGGCTTTATCTTTAAGCTTTTTATGATTTTCAAAAATCAATTCCAGAATGTAATCCAGATTAATCTCTTGTGATTTAAGCAGATCCACCTCAAAAACCACATCATCCCAATCAATGCTGGAGCTGTTTTTTTCATTGCCGGTTTTTTCACGGCGTAGCCACTCGCGAATATCGTTGTAGGTTGATCTGTAGTCTTGAATAGTGCGCTCTGTGGGCACTTTAATCGCCTGCATACTGGCTAAGTCGTCATCATTTAGATAGTGTTTAGCTTTGAACGCCTCTACAGCGGTAGGGTCGGTAATATCTAAGCTTTGCAAGGCTTTTAAGCCTGCAAATTCATCATAGTTTTGCAGCACATTTTCGACACGTAAATATTCACCAAATAATTTAGCAAAATCCTTCTTATCCTTTTCTTTTACAATGTCATCAGGCTTAGGAAAGCGTTGTTCTAATTCCTTCACCACCTCCAAATAACCCCGCTGTGCTTCGCCCGTTGCCACATCGGTAAAACCTTGCATATATTCTTGATAGCTTTTTTCTAGCACCACGTTTTTGGTATTTTTGTCACCAAATAAGGTAATGGCGGCCACTGTGGCTAGTTCCAAATCACGGAAGCTGACAATATTGCCAAAGGTCTTAGTCGCATCAACAATACGATTAGTGCGTGAATAAGCTTGTATCAAACCGTGATAGCGCAGGTTCTTATCCACAAATAAGGTGTTCAAGGTGGGTGCATCAAAGCCTGTTAAAAACATGCCCACGACAATGAGTAAATCCACTTCTTGATTTTTTACCCGCTGGGCAAGATCGCGGTAATAGTTTTGAAAGGCATTACTATCAACGCCGTAATTGGTTTTAAACAGCACGTTATAGTCATCAATGGCCGCACTTAAAAACTCTTTAGCGCTGCTATCCATTGCGGTGAGTTCAAAGCTTTCATCTAAAATATGGCCTACAGCCTCTTGTTCTTCATTGGCCGCAAAAGAGAAAATGGTGGCAATCTTAAGCGGCTTGTTACAGTCTTTCTGTAACTGCTTAAACGATTCATAGTACAACTTGGCAGCATCCACACTGCTCACGGCAAATAGGGCATTAAAGCCTTTACCATTAGCTTGTAGGCGATGGGTTTTTTGCTTGAAGTTATTTAAGATGTACTGAGAAATTTCGCGAATACGCTCAGGATGCAATAAGGCTTGTTTGTTTTCTGCCGCCGTGAGTTTCTTCTCGTCTTGTTCCGTTTCAAATGTCTTAAACTGTGGGCGTACATCGTTGTAGTCCACCTTAAACTTCAACACTTTTTCATCGCGAATAGCGTCAGTAATCACATAAGCATGCAACTCACAGCCAAACACGCTGGCAGTGGTTTCAGCGCCTAAGGCATTTTGTGGAAAAATAGGCGTACCGGTAAAACCAAACTGGTAGAACTTTTTGAATTTCTTCTTTAGATTTTTTTGGGCTTCACCGAATTGCGAACGGTGCGCTTCATCAAAAATAAACACCACTTGCTTGCTATAGATAGGCAAATCGCCTTCAGCTTTTATCAAGTTATTCAGTTTTTGAATCGTGGTCACAATGATTTTATTGTCATCTTTCTCAAGGTTACGCTTAAGTCCTGCGGTACTGTCTGAACCATTGACGCTATCGGGCGAAAAGCGCTGATATTCTTTCATGGTTTGATAATCGAGATCTTTACGATCAACCACAAAAAAAACTTTATCAATAAAAGCCAGTTCGGTCGCCAAGCGTGCCGCTTTAAAGCTGGTTAAAGTTTTGCCTGAACCTGTGGTATGCCAAATAAAGCCGCCGCTCTCTAGCGTGCTCCAGTTTTTTGCTTGATAGGCGCTGTTTATTTTCCACAAAATGCGCTCGGTCGCGGCAATTTGGTAGGGACGCATCACCAACAACGTATTGCTCACGTCAAACACCGAATAATGCAGCAGTACATTCAACAAGGTATTTTTTTGAAAAAACGTGGCGGTAAAATCCTTTAAATCTTTGATCAAGGCGTTATCTGACTTCGCCCAATTCATGGTGAAATCAAAACTATTTTTATCGCGCTGAGTGGTATTGGCAAAATAACGGCAATCGGTTCCGTTTGAAATCACGAAAATCTGCACATATTTAAACAATGAATTATTTGTATTAAAGCTTTCTTTGCTATAGCGATGTACTTGGTTAAAAGCTTCGCGAATAGCCACCCCACGTTTTTTCAATTCGATATGTACTAAGGGCAAACCGTTCACCAAAACAGTAACATCATAGCGATTAGCCTGCGTGCCTTTTTGTTCAAACTGTCTAAGCACCTGCACTTTATTGCGGGCAATCGTTTTCTTATCCAATAGATAAATGTTTTGGATATGGCCATCATCAAAGACAAAATCATGGATATAGTCGTCATGAATTTTGCGGGTTTTGTCGAGGCTATTATCGCTAGGCTTATCTAAATAACTCTCAACAAAGCGCCGCCATTCAACGTCTAAAAACTGCACATGATTCAGGGTTTGCAACTGCACGCGCACATTCACCAGCATTTTCTCAGCCGTGTTTACATCACGCAGATACTCATAGCCTTGGTTTTCTAAGTCGGTGATAAACTCGCGCTCTAAATCGTATTCACTTTGATAGGCTTCATTGACCTGCGAACACTTAGTGTATTTATCCAGTACAATAAAATTATTTAATTCGGCAATGGTTTTATAGTCCGCCACTGATTATTTTCCTATGTTACTATCATTGTCATTCTCAGTAAGCCAGTAACAAATACTTGAAAGCTTTTTGATTTATTGATGTTGCCAAAACTTAAATGGTTTCCCATTAAACGAGCACCGCTGCCTTTTTGAAATTCAGGAATTAAACGAACGACTTCAACTGAAGGCTTTTGCCAGTCATCTGGCACAGAAAATCGTTTTATATTTTTGGGTGTATTAAGCTTAGGGTTGTTAAAAGCCGAAGCTAATGCGGATAAATCACCTAAATACCATCCCTCTAACTCTTGGCAAACTAATCGCACTAAGGTATCTGAACGCCCATTAGCTGCGCACATAGTTAAATATTTTGATTTCATCGAAATACAATCAGCGTTATCGTTATCACGAACAATAACAAATCGATCATCTGGGAATTGCCACGCTTTAAGTTTTCTCGGAATACTTGCATCTAAATCGCTTTTACCTTGATGTGCTATACAAAGAAAATGTTCACGTTCAATCCAGCCTGGAAATAATCTTGGCAATAAGCCTTCCAGTAAACTTTTCATTGAAGGCTCTTCTAACAAAAAGATAACTCTTCCTTGCATTTAATTAAGCCCCTCAAATAACCCTTGCTTCCATAGGTAGCCGGGTAGATCACCGGCATCAAATAAAGCTTTTAAATTTTCTGAATTATTGGCGCAAGTCACTTTTGTAAAGCCTGAATCCTTACGCAAACAATAAATTTCAGACAGTGTAAGCGCATTTAAAAAATCAGGGGAGTGTGATGAAATAAACACTTGCCCGCCGCGACGCGCATAGTCTCTAAACTCCTCAGCCAATTCTGGTAATAATTCAGGATATAACTGATTCTCAGGTTCTTCTACAGCCAAGAGAGGGAATGGTTTTGGATCATTTAACAAAATCAAATAGGCAAACATTTTAATGGTGCCATCGGATACATGACGAGCAATAAACGGATCTTTAAAACTTCCGTCTTGAAAACGCAATACCAAACGACCGTCTTCTGTTTGTTTTGGCTCTACAATAGACACTCCAGGTACGCGATCTTGCATAGACTTCAATACATGGTCAAAATTTTCACGATGATGCTCAAATAAATAATTTGCTACGACAGCCAAGTTTTCACCGCGAGTTGAAAGATGTTCAGCAAAACTCTCTTCTTGACTTGGCCGAGCTTCAGAAACATGAAAATCGGAAATATGCCAATTTTCAATCATCAATCTAAAAGCGCTGGCGGCCTTAAAACGCTCAAACTGACCCAGCCCTTTGATCGCCAAAATATCTGGCGAATCCAATTCTTGCTCTTCTCGCTTTAATTCCTCCTCAGGCTTGGAAAAATCTTCTTCATTGACAATAGAGTAACCCTTGCCGTAAGCAAAATCTAAAAAGTGGTAGGGTTTGCCATTGGCTCCGCGCTTATAACGTAAAATTTCACGAGCGACAACCGCTCTACCTGTTGCATTAGGTTCGATTTTCAGAATGTAGGTTACCAAACGATCATAACCCGTAATCTCCATCCTGAACTGCATAATGATTTCAATAGGCTCAGATGCAAAGCCTCTGCTCGACAATTCTTTGTATCCTCCCCTTTTTGAAACAGCCTTGCCTACGTTCATAGAGAGTGAGTCTTTCAAAAAAGAAAAAATGTCAAATAACGTAGATTTTCCAGTGCCATTCGCACCGACTAACACACATAAGCGTGGAATATTAGTAAGTTTGGTATCACGAAAAAGACGGTAATTTTTAATTTCTATAGATTCAATTTGCATACATTAAGCCTTTACCTGTGAGTAACAAATTATTTACTTTGCTGATGAGTTTTTATCATAGCACTTAAAATTCAATAACTTTTCCCGATAATATTCATATTGCTGTTGGCGCAAGGCAATTTCACGCGGCAAGCCTTCGCTGATGGAGTTTGTGAGGGCATCGAATTTATCTAAGATGGTAACGATACGGGCTTGTTCTTCTGGCGAAGGTATAGGGATTAATATCTTGGCCAAATTATCAGCATTCACACGCCGTACTTTTGTACCGGTAATGTATTGATTTTTTTGTTTTTGAAAATGCTCTGTTTGAAAGAAGTAAGAAACGTATTTCGGATTTAAATTATGCCTATAAATGCAAGCATCGCTGCTTACCGCAATATCTTCACTTCCTATCCAAGCAACAGCCTTACAGACATCTTTATCGTTCTCACTTGTTGTAGCTATAACTAAATCGCCTGATTTAGCTTTACGAGCTTTCTTGGCAAATTCATTTGAAACACAAGTTTTAGTCTTGTCCGCGTAAGTGCCATAGTGCGTGTAAATTTGACCATAGTGAATGCAGCCAACGCCCGTTTCCGTAAAATCTTTTTTCTGTAATCCTCCGCCACGAATGAATTCCCCAATTCCTTCATACCCCATAGGTAAGTAATTCACCTCATCCTTATCAAAACTCAACAAATAGTCGCGATAGTAGTTGTATTGTTTTTTACGTGCTGTAAGCTCGGCTGTAAGCGCAGTGAATGCGTCCAAAATACTGACAATTTCAGCTTGGATAGCTAGGGGTGGGATGGGAATAGAAATTTCAAGCATCTTCCCTTTTGTTAGCTTTGCTCTACCGCCGCCTGTTAAATATGGAATGAAATTAACAATGCGTAAATAATGATACAAGTATCTGGTACTTAACTCTGATTTTCCACACACAACATGGACATGATTGTTAGCCCAGAATTTACCCGTTGCATATTGAATGGAGTAGTTTTCGAGATTTGCTGAACCGTCCTCCGCTATTAGCACAAACTCTCCATCATGTGTGCATCCTTCAACATAGTCTTGAATATTATTTGCACCATAATATGGAATTATTCCAAGTGTTCTTAACGACGCTTTTACCGGTCTTCTAGCGTTATTCGCTATCTCGACAAAGTCTTCATCTCCCAACACCGTCCACTTCACCTCAACGCCTTCAAGCAGTTTTTCCATAAAGCTCAAATGACTCATGCTTTATCTCCTTTATAGTGCGGGGGGTTATAGCTTTTAACGTCTTGGGCAGTTATCCGGAATTTCCGGATAACTGCCGCTTCCTCCAGCTCACTATCTGTGAATATTTTTTTTAAAGGGTAATTAATGGTATGGGTTTCTACATCATATAAATCGCTCAGCATTTTTACCACTTGCCTGCCGCCTACCTGTCGGGCAGACAGGGCAGGCAGTTCAAAACTCTCACTACTCATACATTACCGCCTTTCTTCTTTATTGTTTTTATCACCTTGTCGAAATCAGAAACAATTTTTTGAGTTTTATTAAAGGCATCGTATTCTGCCGTAGCCTTGTTATCTGCCTGCTGTTTGGAGATTTTGCCTTTGTCGGTCAGGATGTCGAATTTTCTAAACGCCAAAAATTCATTGACGCTGCTGGCAAAGTCTTCCATCGAGAAAGTGTTTTCTCGCTCTATCAGGTCTTCAATATGGTCAAAGTAACCTGAAACGGTACGCTCTAAGCGTTTAATGTCTTTTTCAGTCAGGTAGTTTTTAGCCGTGGTCACGTCTGATTTAAGGATGCGTCCATCGGGTGCATTTTTCCATGTGCTTAAGCCCATGTGGTCTGTATTTCTATCGGCTTTGGTATAAATAATCTCGGCGGCGGTTTGCCCTGCAATGGCAAAATGAAATTTATTTTGTACCATCGCATAGAAATCTTTGGTTATTTGAGCGTTAGAGGCGTAGTCAAAGCTGCATTCGGCAAAAATATCGGTGACTTGTTGCCAAATGCGCCGCTCGCTGGCACGGATTGACCGAACTCGATCAAGCAGTTCGCGGAAATAATCTTTGCCAAAAACTTGTGTGCCTTGCTTTAGGCGTTCGTCGTCCATCACAAAGCCTTTTTCGATGAACTCCTTTAAGGTCTTTGTCGCCCATATTCTAAACTGGGTCGCTTTGGCGGAGTTCACGCGATAGCCAACCGAGATGATGGCATCGAGATTGTAGAACTCAACTTTTCGCTTAACCCCTCGTTCGCCTTCGTTTTGAACTATTTCCATATTGGAAATGGTTGCCTCTTTTTGTAGTTCACCTTCTTCAAATATATTTTTCAAATGCTTATTGATAGCCGGTGTTTGAACATCAAAAAGTGTCGCCATGGCTTTTTGCGTGAGCCAAAGGGTTTCATCTCGTACCACCACATTGACTTTAATATCTTCCTGCGGCGTGTTGTACATCAAAAACAGAAATTCTTTGCTCATAGCTACAGCTCCTCAGTTTTGAATTCACTAGAGCCTTCATAGTAATAGCTCACATCAAT
>CAIVYW010000154.1 GCA_903910205.1 uncultured Methylococcaceae bacterium
TGGATGGAGATCAAAAAAATAACTATGTAGATGAGCGTGTGTCTTTTATACCTTTTGATAGTGTTGAAAAACAGTTGTTTTCTGATTATCAAGCTGGCAACTTACCCTCGCATTACATTTTTACAAAAGACCCTGAAAATTCAAAAGAAATTTATAACAGTATTAAAGACAAAAGATACATGACTGATATAGAGATATTTGAGTTTATTAATCAAGGAAACTCTATTGGTGTTGAAGAATTAAAAAACCAATTAATTGCTTTTTTAATCTGAAATCATGGCTCTTACTCTACAAAAACTGCTACAACAACCCGATACAACAGAGATTTTAAAATTTAAATCTTCGGTTGAGGGCATCGCCTTTGATGAAATGCCGATGCCTGAGTTATCCGTCGATGATTTGGATTCTTTGCCTATCTTACTACTAGAGTGATTAGTTATACTGCTGGCCGTATGACTGACTAAAGATGCTATTCTTACAGTAACGAAAATACAACGAGGAAGTTAATATGCACCACGCCCGACTGATTTTTGAAGATACGCCCACTTTTGTGCAGGTACCGCGTGAACTACAACATCGTAAAACTGAAGTTATATTTCTGACTTTGGATGATGAGACGACTACAGAGGTTTTTTCTGAACCTCTTAATTCCCAATGATAAACCTTAAACTCATTATTTTTCTGTATGAACACCAACGACATATTCATTCATTAGCTAGCCATTCAATTCATTGAGAAGATAAATGATTAAATCTATAAAAATAGATAACTTTAAGTCTTTAGTTGATTTTGAGTTAGATTTTGCAAAGTTTACCTGTTTGGTCGGGCTTAATGGTTCAGGTAAATCAACAGTGTTGCAAGCCATGGATTTTTTATCACAACTGATGCAAGGTGACGTAGATGAATGGTTAAGATATAGGCATTGGACAAGTGCTGATATTAACTCTAAGCTCACATCGAAAAGTAATATAGATTTTGAAGTGGTTTTGGATAACCCAATTTTTGGAGATATTGTTTGGATTGGTAGCTTTAATCGGGCTAGTTTATGTTGCACACAAGAGTCAGTAAAAGTAGGTGTTGTTAATGTATTAAAAGTAGAAAATAGTAATTGCCAACTCCGAGATTTTTCAGAACAAATGGCAAAAACGTTGAATATATGGAAAATGTTACCAATCACAACATTTCCCATTGTTTTTGAGTACCAAGGATCAATTCTATCTCAATTAAAAGATAACCAAACGAATCCACTCTTACAACTATTGAAATCAGAGATTTTAAATGTTGAATCACTTGATTTGTTATCACCTGAACTGCTTAGAACCCGAACAAAAACTGCCGGTGGTAAGTTAGGCTTGGGCGGCGAAAAACTGGCGGCTTTTATTCATGAATCAGGTAAAGACGGTAAAGCAAAGTTACAGCAGCACTTGGCCAAGGTCTATACGCAACTTGAGTCTATAGAAACGCGTTCTTTGCCATCAGGGTTTAAAGAGTTAGAGATAGTCGAGCGGTTTGGTAAGCAAAAAATAAAATCATCCGCTAGGCAGATGAATGACGGATTATTGAGGTTAATGGCTATTTTGTCTCAGATTGAATCCGCAAAGCCATTTTTATTATTTGACGAGATTGAAAATGGTATAAATCCAGAGTTAATTGAATTCTTAATAGATCGTTTAGTTAATGCAACTACTCAAGTGTTAGTGACGACTCATAGTCCAATGATTTTAAATTATATGGAAGATGAGATTGCAGTAGCGGGTATTGTTTATCTATATAAGAATAATCAAGGTATTACTCGCTCAATCAAATTATTTGATATTCCTTCAATGGCCGAGAAGTTAAAGTTTATGGGCCCCGGAGAGGTGTTTGCTGATACAGATTTAACCAATTTGTATCAAGAAATAGACACGCTGCATTGATGGTATTGTTATGTATTTATTGTTAAGCGGTGAGGGTAAGTCCGATATAGGCGCGTGCAGTTTGGCATTAGACGCATGTGATGCAGTCAATTTTCAACCGGGGCCAATGAGCTGGATGGTTGATCAGTTGATTGAGCGTAGTCTAGGTTACGATTGTTCTTATATTGGAATGGCTTGTGTTAGTTATGTTTCAGAGTCTTATTTGGCTACGAATAAGTCGTTATCGGTTAAACCCAAAAAACCAACAGGTTTGCCCGGTAAGAAAAAGCCGATAGAAACCAAGTATTATTATGAGAATGCGCGAGCATTAGCCGTTGCTGCAAAATCTAAAATGATCCAAATTAATGATGTTGTTATTGCTGTATTATTTCGTGATGCAGATGGTACTGCCTCGGCAGGTCGTGGAGAGTGGGCGCATAAAATACAGTCTATACAGGCGGGTTTTGCTATTGAAGCTTTTGAATATGGAATAGCGATGATGCCTAAACCAAAATCAGAAGCATGGTTACTTTGTGCACTCAAAGAAAATCCTTATCAACACTGTCAACAGTTAGAAGATTTAAGTGGTAACGATAACAGCCAAAAGCCATTAAAAAATCAATTATCTGAGGCATTAGAGGGACAGGATGCTACAGCACAACTTAATGACCTCGTGCTCAATGGGCAGGTTAATATTGATCGAATTGATATGAATTCTTTTAATGTTTTTAAAGCCAATCTTGAGGATGTTGTTAAAAAAGCGCAGAGCTGGAAATCAAAAGACTTAAAAGGAATCAGTATTAATGGATATTAGCCAATTACAACAAGGCATCATCGCTAAATTTGCTTTTGGTTCTGCTCATGAAGGCCGGCTTTTGTTTTGGTATGATCCTGAACAGAGTTTTGAAGTAGCGCTTTCAGGTCTCGTAATTCCAGAGGTGACGGTCTTGAACATGTCCGGCCTTTCTATTTTTGAAACCAAAAAGCGTATTGAACTGGACGAGCCTAAGCGTCATTTTTTGTTGTACTTTCCTTATGCCGAACCGGAACCGGATAAAGACTGGTTTTTGGATATACGCTTATACAGTGAGCAGTTTTACGCCGACGCCAGTTCTTTATTGCTAAATGAGCTAGGTATACAGAAAATGTCCTTAAGAGGCCATATATACACTAGGCAGGACTTTTTTGCCAATAAGCAGCGCATGACTAGCTTGAAGCGCTTAGTGACCGAAAATGAGGATGAGCGCTCCTTGGATCGTAAAATGTTGGCGGTCTTGGTTAAGGCCGATTCTGCCGCATTGCCGGATATTTTATTAAGTTTGCTTAAAGATTATAGTCTAGGGCTTGAAACGGATGAGTGGCCGTTAATGGCGGCCGTTTCTAAATTCAATTTGGCTGAGGCTTTGTGGCTTAATCTGGCTGAAGAATTTGCTTATGAAGCCAAAGACCCCAGCTTAGCGGATGTTGCTCTCAAACTGTTTTGCACAGAATTATGGAGCCAGATTGATGGCTTAGATCGAGATTGGTTACTTAATAATGTCTTGAAGACCTCAGCGGGTAGAGCCACCGCCTTAGCTTTCATGGCTAGTTGGCGTGACAGTCGCAGCTATGCGCAATATCACGACAGTATTTCGCAGTTATTGGGACAAAAGCTAGAAGTGGCTACTAAGTATGCGCATTATCAAGCCCATGAGTTAGTGGAATGTGCTAGTTTTGAGGCGGTTGAACAATCGCTGATTCGTGGTTTAGTGCGTGATTTATTAGATAGCTCTAAGTCGTTGGATCGCGCATTATTCGAAAGCATACTCTCACGACGTTTAGTCGGTCATTGGTGCTTATCCAGCAGCAATTCAGAGCATTCTAGCGCAGCCTACAAATCAATGACTTAATGGGTATTAAAATTTTATTTTTCCGGCTATTTAAGCTTTAATGATCTATTTTCCATTAACTCCATAACCTAAAAATTATATTCCCAATGAAA
>CAIVYW010000155.1 GCA_903910205.1 uncultured Methylococcaceae bacterium
CTTATGCGGCTGATTATTTTGATTGCCCGCCAATGTTTTCTAGAATAAATGCAGTGTTACCACCCCAAATAAATTCAATTGCAAAAGGGCTTTCTAGCAGTACTTTTGAAAATGGAAATGTCTTTTATACAACTGATATTAGTGGTCAAGAATTAGACAGTGCACTTTGGACAATACAAGAGAAAGTTGACAGAACACATGACTTAACTATTGCATTTGTTTATGGCAAAGTTTTTGCCTTTGAGTTGGATAGAGGTTTATTTGAGGGTGTAGATTGGCGAACCGTTGTTTTTGAAGTCAGTGAAGACTGGCGATTTATTGAGTTAGATTCAGACTTCACCAACCGTATCATCAAATTTATGAGCGAACTTTCCTTAAATTATGGGAGGCTGGATTTTTTAGCTAATGCCAATGCTTCTGATGCTGTGTTTTTAGAGGTTAATAGAAATGGACAATGGGCTTGGCTAGACCCAAAGCATGAACATGGTTTGTTTAAGGCTATGTGTGACGTGTATCACCCCTAATGCATAAGAAGATTTATTATTGGAGCGGAATTAGTTTTTTAATACTCTCTGTAATGCTTTTTATAGATATCACTTTGATAAATTGGTATGAGGGCTTTTATCAATCAATAAATCAAAAAAACCAGCCACAATTTATCTATAACATTATTAAATTTATATTTATATCGGGCTCTAGTGCCATTGCATTATCTTCATTAAGTTACATACTTGAGTTCTTGGATTTAGAACTTAAGTTGATGTTGTCAAAAATAGCCGTAACAAAATTAGAAGCTAACAATAGTCATCTTAAAGCCAATCAAAAGCCAATTGATGATGCGACATTAGCAGCAGAGCGTTTATCATCAACTTTGCCTATGTTTATATTTAATGTAATAAAAATACTGGTTTTAGTGGGTCTTTTAGTCTTATGGTCTCCTAATGAACTATATGTTAATTCGTTAGCCATTTATATCCCATACCCCCTATTACTAACATCCTTAATCTTTATAAGCATTCAAACCTTGATTGCTATGCAATACTTTCCATTACTACAAAGAACAGACCAATTAAAACGAAAAGTTGAAAATAGATTTAGATTAACTTTGCTAGGCATCACTAATAGCAAAAATGTAAGTAGTGGGCTATATGCCTACCTTAAAGCTATAAATGCAATTAGAAAGCATACCGCTTTTAAAAACTTCTCTTTATCTGTGACATTAGGTTTAATTGGCACATTGTCGTATGTTATTCCTTATATGGCACTGTTTCAGTTTTATATGAATGATGTGCTAGATTTCGGCGAATTGATGAAGTTATCAGCGACATTTAGTATTTTTCTTAACTCATGCACTTATGTGGTCAATAATTTTAGGGAATTATCTAGGGGATTTGCTGCGTTGAAACGGGTATTAAATTAACCTGCAAAGCAAATTCAGCATATTTATTTTGATATTGATATTTGAATCAGCAGGTGTAAGAAATAAAATGGGCAAAGCAATTTCCACGTCAACTTATAGATAGGCATTAAAGTTTATTGAAAATAACTATTTATTTTAGAAGATAACTAACCAAAATATACAACAGGAAAATACTATGAATAAAACAGCTTTATTTATTGCAACATTGTTTATTAGCCAATCCGTAATTGCTGAGCTAGCTCCTGATGGGACCTACGTTAATGGAACTCCCACTCTTGCACCTGACGGGAGTTATGTAGGTGGTGGCAATGCTACCCTTGCTCCAAACGGTAGTTATGTGGGTGGTCATGAAGCCACACTTGCCCCAAACGGCTCATATGTAGGAGGACATTCTGTAACTTTGGCTCCAGATGGAAGTTATGTCGGTGGAACCCAAGCTATTTTGCAACCCAATGGACGATACATCGGGAATGGTAAATAAATTGCTTCATTCTTGACTAAAAGTCATGTAGGTCTGATTAGGCGATAGACGTAACCCGACACA
>CAIVYW010000156.1 GCA_903910205.1 uncultured Methylococcaceae bacterium
GCTTTAACGTTTTCTTGCCAAAAGCTAGGTAGCCATAGGCCCTCTTTATTTTCTAGTTGATTAAGACCATCAATGATTAACAGCAAGGGATCGCATTCACTGATTTTAGCTAACCATAGAGGAAAATCACGGATGATCTCTTCGGGCCTGCTGGGTAAGTCTTCGCTATCATGGTTACGGTGTTTTATTTCAGCCATGATGCGGCGAATAATGGCAACGGGATCAACATCGCCAGAAATACCGACATAATGTTCGATGATGAATTGCTCTGGCTTAATGAGGCGTTGTTGATTGAGCCAATAGGCTAATAAAGCTGACTTACCTAAACCTGATTCACCTGTTATGAGCAAGGCATGATTTGTGAGGGTGTTTAGGTGCTTATCTAAGGCTTCGATATCTCTTGGGTTAGCAATATAAGCTTGGCAGCGTTCTCGTGCATAACTACGGTGCGCGTTTTGTTCTGCTTTAAGCGGCGTAGGGGTTTGGTCTTCTGGGAATTGGGTATCTAAAACCGCCAATAGATCTTGTTTGATTAACTCAGCTAAGGCTTCGATACTGGCATAGTTGTCTCTAACTGGCAGCCCACTGCTACGGACTTGGTGCTTTAAGTCGTCTAATTTGGCTTGTAAATGTTGATCAGTTTCAAAATAATCCTGAGGTGCACAAAGACTATCGGCTAAGGAGTGACTGAGTGCTTTATCTCTTAAGTAAAAAAAGCAGTGCTCAGTCATCTCAGGGTTATCTAAAACGCCATGCAAGATTTCCATCTCGGTTACGCTTAAACCTGCTTTTAGACTTTTTTCCAGAAAGGGAAATAAGGCAAAGAGTTCAGCTTTATGTTCAAGATCAGCAGCTATGGGCGACCAGCCATAACGCTCACCCAGTAAACTTAAAAAATAAGGCCGACAACGATTAATTTCTTCAAGGCAGATACGTACCACTTTACCTTGTTCGGCGTCTTCTTTAGTCACACCCCAACGTAAGTCTATTTCGGTAAATTCAACTTGACGCTCTCGGCACGCGCGGCGAATAACGGGGAACACATGGCTAACTAAATAATCCCGCTCCGCATGCATGTCACGGAAGGTTGAGGAGATAAAGACGCGGATTTCGCGGTTTGAATTATTTGCAATGGCCGTCATACGATGATCCTGAAGGAGTATTAGGACAGTATATATGATTGATAGGCCAGATTATGACGTTATTAAATTTCGCCATAATAGGGTTGATGTGATTTGGTATTACCAAATACAATCAACATCATAGTGTTTAAAAACACTATCGGCGCTTATTAATGTCAAATTCTCTGTTTGTGCTTGTGTCAGTATTAATCTATCAAAAGGATCGTTGTGATGTGCTGGTAAATTTTTTAAGGCGTAAATATGAGTTGTTTCGATGGCTAAAATTTGTAAACCATTTTTTAGACACTGCTGGTCTATCAGTTCGTTAAGCGGTATATCCAGTGCCAGTTTACCTAGTTGGTTTTTTATCTGCATTTCCCAAATACTGGCCATACTTAAGAAAGCATCACTGCGCATGTCTTCATAGAGGTTCATTATGTGCAGCGGTATTTTTTCAGGTTCATTTCTAAGCCATAAAAAGACATGTGTATCCAGTAACAGTTTCACGGTTGACCCAACCAAAAATCATCACCTAAGGGCGCATCAAAATCAGAGGCGATATGAATCTTATCTCTATATTCACCGACTGTTCTTTTTGATGTGTGTTGTTGTAACTGTTGTTTTCTTAAAAAAGCCACAAAATCAAAAACTTGTTTTTGTAGTTCTGGGGCTAAAACTTCAAACTCATGCACTAATTGCTGGCTATTCATGGTACTCGACTTTGGCCTTTTTTATAGATTGCGGACATAGTTGATAACATGAAAAAATATAGGGGTATTAAACGGAAAGGTTAAAACGCCATGCCAACATTACCCAATTCTGCTATAGCATTCCTGTTAGTTTTTGCGCCACTA
>CAIVYW010000157.1 GCA_903910205.1 uncultured Methylococcaceae bacterium
ATCGGCAATGAGCTGATGTGCGCTTTCAAGGTCATGAGGTTTAGGGGCTGAAGTAGCGAAATCAAATATCATGTGTGACATTGTCTATCATTTTATGATTTTTGTGTGAAAAAATTTTAAAAGGATAGGTGAACGGTTACCTTTGCTTCCAGTTCAGGCTTGAGATTAGGATCAATGGTCGCGGTCAATACTTTTTCGCGAAGTATTAAGTTACGTGGCAACAACCATGGCGGCACCATCAAGCATGGATTTTGTACTGGCTTTTCATCATCCTTAGGTGATTTGTCTAAACTAACACATTGCGTCGCGCCTTTGGCAAGCAGTGTTTTGTATTTTTCTTGTTCTGCTGTATCAGTTCTATGATAGGTCTTAGGATGCTGTTCATGTAACCAAGCCGTCGGTAAGAATGCTACGCGGGTAGGACTAAATCGGCCATAATAATCCCAACCCCCATCAACAATTTGCAACCAAAACGGCAACGTACTAGGGTCTAGGGGCTTGCTGTTTGCCTCAGCACTCAACCAGCGCTCTTGCCAAGAATCGGGTAAAGTCGCCACTGCTAAGCTTAAAAACAAGGCGAGGAACAGCCCCAAGGCCAATGCTAAGGCATTCAAGGCATCATGCCAGCTCGTTTTAACATTAGCCATCAAGGTTGTGGGAGTAACGATTCCGCTAGTTCGAAAAGTTGTCACGATCCTCCACCATAGCAGATAGGGCAAAAAAACTATCAGATGATAGCAACCCCGTCCACCCAGTTTCCACCAAGTAGTACTGGAATCATTGTTAGCCAAAGTCTTAGTCCACAACCAACCTATTAGTAGCACATCCAGTAGGATAGTTGCGCGTTGCCAGCAAATCAACGTTTCGCTGTGGTAAGGTAGTATTGCCATTTGCAACCACAATAAAGTCAGCAATGGCCAGATAATGAGACAAACCAAGGTAATTAAGGTGAGTACCGCCTGCATAAGGACGTGGTGTTCGCCGATCATCCAATGCAAAAAGGGTAAATGGCCAAGATTTTTGAGGACATGGCTGCGAATCTTTTCTGTTACTCTTACGTCATAGAGAGTTTTCTTAAACAGAAACAATTGCTGGGAGAATAAATAATGCTGTATCAGCAAATACAAATGAAACAGCAACAGCAGCCAAGGCACAAAACCATAAAAGCTGATAATGGGCAGTGGCACGTTGAGTAAGGGTAGGTTAACAGGCGCGATGCGCAGTATCTGTTCTGCATCCGTATTCACGATGATGAGATTGATATACAGTAACAGCGACAAAAAAGTGATGGTGAAATTACGCAGTTCCGACGCGTCTTTTTTAACATCCTCAAGTTGTTCAAAAATTTTTGGCAGTGCCTGTGCAATCATTTCAATTCCTAGAATCAATGAATAATCAACTCGTAAGATAGGTAGAGGCGATAGCCGAAAGCCATCAAAACCAATACCACAACTTTAAACTGCCAATCCGAAGTGCATTTTCCTTTCAAGAACATCAACAGCACCACAAAGCCACTGCCTTCGTTGGTGATGGGTTTCGGCTATCGCCTCTACCCATCCTACCGCTTATAAATACCGAAAAGACTCCTTTGAGGGGATCATTTCAACACGATTGCCATTTTGAATATTGACTGCCACATAGGGCGTATCAGTCACTTGAACAGTCAGTGTGCCTATTAGTTGTTTTGAGCTAACTTCGACGCTGATGACAGCAGTGTCGCTCTCCATTGGAATATCGACCGAGTCGGCCAAAGAGATGACCCGGTTGCTTGTGATACCTGATTTGTGGTATCGCTGTTTGCCATTAACGGTGATCAGCACTGAGTCGTTATTGAAGCCGTCTTGTAGTGCTAAATAGAGATGATGAGTCATAGGGTCTACCGTAGTCGCAGCGACGGATCCGCTAAGGGATCCGTCATATATCCATAAGCACAGTATGAAACTCACTGTGAACCAAGTTGGCATTAAATCAGCTCAATCATGCAACAGCGTATCAATTTTTGCATGAGCTTTTTTGAGCTCATGTTTTTCGAGGTGTTGTTTATCAAGAAAACCTTTCAAGTCCTCCAAGGTCTTTGTAGCGGCTATTTTGTCGCCGCTTTTGTGGTGGCATTCGGCTGCTTTGCACATGGCGTAGTTCAAGGTAATATGATCAACGCCATTGCCTTCATTGGACATTTGAAATACCTTGCCGATCAGTTTATTGGCTAATTTAGCATTGTGTTTACGAATGCTAACCTGATTGTCAGCGGTCACCTGTTTGAAGTCCCGTGCAGCGTTTACACCGTGAACCAATGCGGCATAGACGCTTAGCGGATCATCACCATACTTTTCTAGTACCGTATCAAAGGCATCATTACCTTTTTGCAAGTGCTTACCATCAGAGCCTAGTAGATAAAATAGTTTTCCTTGTTCATCGCCTAAGTACAATTCGGCAATTGCCTGTTCTTGAGCAGAAACCGGAAATTTAACTCTGATCGTGAGGTCGGAAGAGCTGATGAGTGCACCTTCTGGGGTGTGATAGCCGGCTTTAAGTAGGTAAGTTCCAGGTTGATCAAAATAAAAACCGTCTTTGCCATAACCAATGTAAGCGCTTTCTGAAATTGAAGGGTTAGCTTCGCTTAGATTTAGCCACTGGGGCCCAGCAAGATGCTCTGCCAATGGCTCATAAGTAACCACTTCACCGCTAGGTTTTTTAATGGCAATTTTGGTGAGATCAAAGTTGGGATGCAGTTTTGCGTTAACGGTTTTGCCGTTTAGATCCCGTAACTGTAAACGCAACTTAACAACTACCGGTTCACCCAACGCAAAGGTGGCTTTGGCTGAGAGGTCAAGCGCAAGTCCAGAACGATTTTCAATGATAGGCTGGGTGATATCCAGGCGCTCTTCGCCAGTACCAAAACCCGCATTGGTAGCCCAATTGTCTCCGCCCATGATGACACTGTTGCGATAGTCATGGCGAATATGGACGAGTTCTAAGTTATCAAATTGAAAGGCAAAATTCGCCCAAAAACTACCAGAGCTATGGCGCTGATCGTATTTCCAATCGTAATTCATCCAAGAAAGTGAGTCTGGTCGACCCTTGTCCCAGGAATGCAGTAGATTAAATGAGTGGCCCAGTTCATGCACATAACAATAAAGTGTGTGCCGATTGGCATCATTTGAGCCTGCGCCACCATAGTAGGAATTAATTTGCGTTTGAAAAACTGCGCAACCTTGTCTTTGGCTGGTTCCGGTATAGTCAAACATGATGCCAAATAATGTCGAGCCGCCTGTCGTCAGTTCATGCTTAGACTTACAGGCCAGCAACCATGTTTGCCATTGGGGTGTGTCGGAGACAATGCTGAAGTGATGATGCATGGCAGTTTCCAATTCGGCATTGGTCCATATTGCATTAGAGCCTGCATCGGCCGTTGGCACGGCGTCTGTTCCAGTTGTCAGTAGCATTTGTATACCGGCTTCGGCATAGGCCGAGACGACATTCAGGGTTCTAGCTGTGCCGCCATGAGGCAAGCTGCCTGTGTTGTAATTGCCAAATAACGAAGTACCTACTTCGTAATCTTCTTCTAGGCGGATAGTTCGGAAATAAATACTTTCAAACGCCGCTACGTAGGTAGCACCTTGACCGCCCGTGGAGTTATAAAAAGTGAGGGTGGCTGCTGCCCGTGGATAGAGTATTAATGTTCGGGGGATAGTGATAGTGACAACATTGTAGGGTGTGCCCCAGGTAGTAGAGAGTGTGCCGCGAATAGTAACGGTAGACGTGCCCCAAGTAACGGTGAGAGGACCGGATTTGAATGAGCCAAAGTAGGTTTTTACACTACCGGATAATCTATAAAAGTCGCCGCTGATTAAATTACAGGGGCGGACGCCATCAATATCAATACGAAGTTCGATTTCATAACCTGAAAGCGAGCCTCGATAGCGTCCGCTGACGCTATTTTTCAGTATGATGATGGGTAAGGTATTTGTTTCTAAATCAGACGCTTCTTCTGTTATTAATATGAGTTCTTGATAATGTGACGAATTTGGACTTAATGGATCTGACATGACGCTCTCCGCTATTAGTGTAAGATTCTGAGAAAAGATTAGCTTCGGATCTAATGTAATCATGAGGTAAGGGCCCTTTCGATTAAAATCTTTCCTTACTAATCCGAACCAATCGCTATCTAAAATTAAGTTTATTGATGTAATGGCTTGTATTTTTTAATACGCTTGTAATCAATTAAAGGTTGTTAGCAAGCAAGTATTTGTTAATACTTTTTCCATCATGTTAGTAAAAATAAGAGGATTTATTGATGGAATAGAATAGGCAGTACGCCTCTTTATTCTTTAATAAAACCCTCTGTTGCACACCAAATAAAGTTTATTTGAGTGTGATTTTTAGTATACTTTTTGCGCGGTAAAAAGTTGTTAGCAAGTTGTTATTTATTTGTTAGCATTGTCTATCATGCTAATAATCGCTTGAGGGTTATTTGATTATGTATTCAGGGCTTTTCGTTTGGATACTGTCACTTACCCCTTCTTTCAGGTGGGGGAGGATGTCAAGATGGTAGAGCTATATATATCTGCAATAGTCTTACCAATGCGCTCAGTAGCTATAACTACCTGGTGCAGTGTCTCCTCTTAGGTTTATACCAAAATGCTTATCTGAAAAGTTGATGAGCATTTTTATTTTTTAGGTAGTCGATCATGGAAACTGAA
>CAIVYW010000158.1 GCA_903910205.1 uncultured Methylococcaceae bacterium
CACTCGTAGTCGCCAGCTCAGCGGCATCCGCTTTGCTATCCAGAGCTAAGTTTAGGCTTTGTAGTTGCGTTTCGTTTTCTGCTTTGTGCGCGGCTAATTCGCTTACACCGGCTTTTTGTTCTAACTCGGCTAGCAATAATTCACTCGTAGTTGCTAGCTCGGCGGCATCCGCTTTGCTATTTAGTGCTAAGCTTAGGCTTTGTAGTTGCGTTTCGTTTTCTGCTTTGTGGGCTTCTAGTTGTACTGCATCCGCCTTAACTTGGACTAAATTGACCAAATGATTGGACAATTTAGTTAATTGCTCGTTATCAGCCTTAGTATCCACGGCCAAGGTTAAGCCTTGCAAGCGTCTATTAGCGTCTTCAATACTGATCGCTTGTGTATCTATGGTTTGGGCAAGGCTAACAAAGCTTTTTTGAATCTGAGCAATAGCCCCTTCTATCTGCTCGGCTATGACGTTAATTTGCTCTACATGCTCGCGCTGATGGCGATAAGTATAATTCTCGAAACTGACCTGATTACGCACAATATTAGGTAGTTTAACAACAGCACTAGCAATGGCGGCGGCCGTACCCAATACTGGCATGCGGAACGCAGTGCGTGCTAAAAAAGGCTTTAACAATCCATGTACCGGCACTCTACAAAATCGCCCTTCTGCTGAGAACCTTAGTCGACCCAGAATTTCAATTTTACTCATCTTACCGGTATACAGTAAATTACCATAATGATCGTAACCACTGGCATCCGGTTCACGGCGCAAAACACCACGATAAGCAGAGCGAATAAAATCAGCATCTTGATATTCAAGAAATTCAGCCAGCGTGTATTTAGGCTTATCTGCTATACAATTCTTATTTTCACTAATGCGATTTAAAACGATACCTTCGTGAATATACTGAGTCAATTTAGCATTATTTTCTGATACAGGGGCTTTCTTTTGAGAAACCTCATGACGTATTTGCGCCATCAAATCTTGCACATTAATTTCTGGATTATTATTTTCAGTCATTATTGAATGTTACTAGTAATAGGTTAGATTATTGAATAACGTTAATGCTCAATGTAGCTGATTCAGCTGAGTCATGCCAACGCACACCTTCTTGTACACCGACAATTTTTAAAACATAAGTCCCTACCTCATCAGGCGCTTTAACTTTTATCTCATACTCTGTTCCTAAAACCATTAAGCAGGGAGTATTTAACGGGGTACGTAAGCCTTCATAAATAACGATCTCACCTGTTTTTTCTATTTCCCAATGATAACTTAAATTAAAGGGATTAGGCGCACAACTAGACAATATACGATTAGATGCGTTAGTCAGTTTTACTTTTACTAAGCACTCCTGTGCTATTTGCAAGGTATCTAATTTGTCTACACATTGTATAGTGATGTTATCAAGCTCATTAATAGCAAGAGGCTCCATACGCAATTCATTTTTATGGCTTTGTTCGTTATGTTGACTCAGATAACTTTTTAACAAGCCATGCACCGTCACTCCACAGACCTTACCTTCTGGTGAAAATCTCATGTTAATCAATAGAGTCAATTTACTAACTGAATTATCTCGCAACTGATTAAGCGCACTCCAAAAACCCTCGTCGTCTGGTTCGCGGCGCAATATGCCCCGATAAGCATTAGAGATAAAGGCTTCATCGTCATAAACTAAAAAATCAGCTATTTCATAACTCTGTTTTTCTGCTATCTGGCCATCAGCCTTACCTGGAGCAGAGGACTGATCAAGCTGATGTTTTTGCTTAAGGATTTCTTCACGTATATGACGCATTAAATCTTCAACGTTAATTTCTGGTGAGTTTGCTTCAATCATATGTCTTAGTCTTAGTTTTAGTTTTATTTATAAAATAGCGACTACTTGTATTTTTAGTGATGCAGTATCTGCAGATTCATACCACCTTACCCCTTCTTGTACCAAGGCAATATCTAATCGGTATTGCCCTATGTTTTCAGGTGCTTTAACAACCACTTCATAGCCTTGAGCGTCTGTGTAAGGTAAGCACGGTGACTTTAACGGTGAACGCAGGCCATCAAAAACCACAACATTGTTATTTTCATCAAACCAGTGATAGCTTAAATTAAATGGTTCAGAATTGCTACTAGAAAGCAGCTGCTCAGTACCATTTTGTAGCGCGACCTTTAATGTATAGTGCTGATTCACGGTCATTTGTGCTATTGATTCTACACAACTAATGGTAATGCCCTGTATTTGCTTTGCTACTACTTCAACAAGCATGGCTTTTTCAGCTTTATCTACTTTATTTACTATGGTTTCCTGCCAATGGATGGATAAAGGTAAATGACTGACACCTATAGATGTCGGCGAGTTACCTGGCAAAACCTGAAATACTAATACACGATCCCACCAATCATAGTTATCAGTCACATGAGCATCCCTACTATGTAACGCAACTGTTAAGCTATAACTTCCAATACCCAGATTTAAGGCCGGAAATTTAAAATCAACCCTAAAAGATGTGTTTTGGGCTACGTTTTGTTGGCTAAGCTCATGATGATAGGTATTAGTACCAAACACATCATTACCTAGGCGGTCTCTAATTAATATACCCACCGTCAGCTCATCAATATTTGCAAGCGTATTACCAGAAATTCGTAACCTTGCTTCAACACCACTTAACACGGCCCTTACTGGCTGATCATTGACGTATAATTCAACTATTTCTATGGTTGCATCACCCGAACCGGAGCGGGTCATTTTTTGCCCTGTCAAATGTTCTGTTTGTTTTATATCGTAATCAGCCTGTTGTTTTGCAATGGCGGCATTGTAATAATCAAGTACTGCATCAGGTGAATCGTTACGTAAGACAATGCCACCATCAATTAAGATGGCGCGATCGCAAAGTGATTTTATGGCCCCTGCACTATGTGATACAAAAAGCAAGGTCGTGCCCTGATCACGAAATTGCCGAATACGGTCAAAACTTTTATGTTGAAAATAAGCATCACCGACTGACAACGCCTCATCGACAATTAAAATATCTGGCCTTACCGCCGTCGCCACACTAAAAGATAAGCGCACTTGCATGCCGCTGGAATAAGTACGCACAGGCTGGTCGATATACTCCCCAATTTCGGCAAACTCTTCAATTTCTGCCATTTTGGCAGTAATTTCGCTATTACTCATGCCTGCAAGTTGTGAGGCCATGTACACATTTTGTCTGCCCGTAAAATCAGGATGAAATCCCATACCCAACTCTAACAAAGCAGCGACACTCCCCGTTAGATTTACATGCCCGGTAGTCGGTTGCGTAGTACCTGTTATCATTTTTAATAAGGTACTTTTACCTGCACCATTAATACCAATAATGCCGACTGCCTCTCCTGGGGTAATGGTAAAATTAATATCTTGCAATACCCAATGCTGTTTATGCCTAGGCTTACCTCTTGGATCAATCCACTCAATTAATCGCGATAAACGTGTGGGATATTGTCGATAGGCTTTACCCAAATTTTTAACAGTAATCGTTCCCATTAGAGCTCATCCACCATTTCACCGACGTGCATCCGAAAGATATACAGCCCTAATATACAAAACAAAAAGGCCAATATAACTGGATAGATTAATGCATCCCATTGTGGCCATAATCGATAGACAAACACTGTCTGAAAAGCAGAGATTATGGACGCCATGGGATTATAGACCATTAGTTTTTGCAGCACTTCTGGCAAGGTAGTGATTGGATAAATAATCGGGGTAAACCAAAACCAAAATTGCAGAAAGATGCCAAAAGAATGTCCTACATCTCGAAAAAAAACATTTAATACCCCTAGGGTAATACCTAGGCCAATAGCAAAACCCATTAAAATAAGCAACAAAGGGAAAATGGCTACATAAACCCACCCAGGAAAATTATCGGTTAGTAACAAAAAAAGGGTGAACAGACTAATGGTTATAGAAAAATTAATAAGCGCATTTATAATAACAACAACCGGCAAGCATAATCGCGGAAAGCTAAGTTTTTTTAATAACGTAGCATTTTCTATAAAGGTATTTTGTGATCGCCCAACAATTTCTGCAAACAAGCCCCAAGTCAATGTGCCGGCGCACAAATAAACACTATAGCCATAGACACTATTATCAACACTAGACAATCTAGAATGCATCAATTGTGAAAAGATAACGGTATAAACCACAATCATAGCTAAGGGATTGATAATATTCCAAGCCGCACCTAACAAAGAATTACGATACTTCAGCTGAAACTCTCGCTTAACGCTACCAAAAATAAACCCTCGATAAGCCCATAATGAGTAAAGCATATTTAGCATTGACTCTTTCCTTCTTGTGCAATTTGCTCAGTAGCAGAGTGCCTGCTTTGTTCATAAGCACATAGATTTTTAATGACATCGCTCATGCGTAGCTCAGCATGCCATCCCAATAACTGTTTAGCTTTTTCTGGATTGCCTTGGCTCAAGGCTATTTCATTGGGGCGCATCAATAAGTCATCATGCTCTACATGTTGCGTCCAATCTAATCCAAAGCAAGCAAAGGTCTGAGCTACAAAATCTTTCAGTGAATTAGCTTGGCCCGTGGCAATAACAAAATCTTCTGGGTGTTGTGCTTGTAACATTAACCACATGGCTTCTACATATTCTGGAGCCCAACCCCAATCACGAGAGATAGATAAAGCACCGAGTGTTAATTTATCTGTTGAGCCTTGGGAAATTTTATAGGCAGCACGGACTACTTTTTGTGTTACAAAACGTTCTGGGCGTAAGGGTGATTCGTGATTAAACAAAATACCATTAACTGCAAACATAGCATGTGCTTCTCGATAATTTCTAACCAACCAATGCGCAGCTGCTTTTGCTACAGCATAAGGGCTTACTGGATTGAAGAGCGTGTGTTCATCGGCTAGTGCGCCTTGGGTATCGCCAAAACATTCACTAGAACTGGCATGGTAAAGTTTTGCAGGCAATTTTAAAAATCTTAAGGCTTCCAGAATGTTAAGTGTACCAATAGTAATGCTCTCAATAGTTTCTGAAGGTTGCTCAAATGACAAGCCCACCGAGGTTTGTCCGGCTAAATGATAAATCTCATCCGGCTTTACTTTTGCTATAACAGTTAAGGTACTTTTAAAATCATGTGGTGCCATAGACAATAAACTAACCTGCCCAATAATGCCTAAGCGAGCCAAAGAGCTAAAACTCGATGCACCGGCATCACGAGAAGTTCCGAATACGACATAGCCTTTGCCGAGTAAAAATCGAGCAAGGTAAACGCCGTCCTGCCCTCCTATGCCGGTAATCAGTGCAGTTTTTTTCATTTTTCGCTTGGATTAGGTGTCTTAGTTGTTGTTTTTGATGCTTTATTTTCAACAGGTGCAGGTACAACGCTGGGTTGATCTGTAACAATACTCAGGCGTTTAAACATAATACCCACTTTTCTTGTATCTTCACCTACACCAAGGTCTTCAGGACTTAAAGGGGCGGGCACTACAAATTTAATACTGTTAGTGGCAGTTGACGTCTCAATTAAAAAAGATACCTTTTTAGGTCTATCACTGGCAATAAAGGTACTTTTCCACTCTCCGACCTGAATCTGAGCGACCTTTCCTACATTAGGGCCAAAAGCCGGTGCAAACTCTAAATTTAAGGTAAATTTACTCGGTAAATTCTGTGTAAAAACAAAATCCACATCCTTACCCTCGGTCCATCTACCTATAGTTTCATACCCTGACATTCCTGAAACAGACTTTATAAAGGCTGGATAATCAGGTTTTTCTGCAAACTGAATACCTTCTGCAAGCGTTGCATTATAACCATTGTGTACTTCTACAAGTGGAACAGGCGCCGTAACTTCTTCTTCCTGTTCTCCGCAGGCTACTAAGTTAAGACAGATTAATGTAGTGATAACAAAGATATTTTTTGAGTTCATAAGCTTTCCTATTAACGAATTATTAATTGATAACCTGTAATTTTCTGTACAAATCAACATAAGACTTCACCATTTTATCAGCCGTAAAAAACTCATAATAGCGTTTCTCAGCACGCTGGCCCATTTCTGCGGCTTGCTTAGGATGATCCCACAAATAAGTCATGGCTGCTCTTAGCGCTAGCGGATCACTAGGCGGGACTACCAAACCAGTATCATCGGCAATATTAATATACGTTGTACCGGTACCAATCTCACTGGAGATTAACGGTTTTGCATACATTGCACCTTCTAGTAAAGAAACACCAAAAGCTTCTGAACGTAAATGTGAGGGAAATACAACCGCATAGCTTAAAGTAAGCAGCGCCACTTTATCTTCATCAGACTGATAGCCTAAAAAGTAAATGTTTTTTAAGCCTAATTTTTTTACGCTTTCTTTTAATTCTTGTTCAATAGGGCCAGCCCCCACAATAACAATGGGATAGCCTGTTCCTTGGACAGCCTCTAATAAAATATGCAGCCCTTTATAGTAGCGAATCAATCCGACAAACAAGAAGAATTTGCCCCCTACTTTTTCTTGCCAAAACTGCAATCTTTCTGGAAAAACCTCTGGATAGCGGCTTTTATCAAGCCCTATCGGAATCACTTTTACCTTATTTTTATACTTAGATAAAACGGTGCTAGTTGCTAAATAGTTAGGCGACGTGGCTACTATGCAATCAATACAATCCAAAAACTGTCGTTTTAACGGGCGATAAAGCTTATTTAAATGCACCTGACGGATAATATCAGAATGATATGTCACTACCGTTGGTTTACAAACACGCGTTGCAAAATGCACGACATCCATAAACGGCCACGGATAATGGTAATGAATAATGTCTGCTTGCTTAGCCAATTGGTAAAACCGCCAAAAAGCAGAAATAGAAAACCCTGTTGATGCGATCTGAAAATTTAACTTAACACGGTGCGACGTGTAACCATTAATCTCAATGGTCTTAGGTGATTTATTAGGCGTTAATGACAATACGTCAACTTTAACCCCTAAATGTGCACAACCTCTAGCAAGTTCATTAATAACCTGCTCTATACCACCCATGGTATCTGGGAAGGCTGTTCTATAAAAATGTAATACCCTCAGCGGTTTTTTGGTCAAGCAAGTATCTCTTTATAAACCGCAGCTGTGTCTTTTGCACAGCGTTGCCAACTAAATTTTACTGCTTGCTGCAAACCTTTTTTTACGGCTAACTCACGCCAACTTTCATCTTGCAAGGCCCTATTAATCAACTCGCTTAAGCCATCAACATCCGTTGGATCACACATCGCGGCCGCTTCTCCTGCAACTTCTGGCAGTGTCGAGGCATTAGAACAGACCAACGGAATACCGGAAGCCATAGCTTCTAATATGGGCAAGCCAAAACCCTCGTATAGAGACGGAAATACAAACACCCGCGCACCCGCATAGATTAATGGCAAGTCATCGGCCGCTACAAAGCCTAAATAACGAGCCCAACCTTCTGCCATAGCTGTTTCTATACGTGCATGTAACTGTTCATTACGCCAACCATAATAGCCAATCAATATCAATGGCCATTGCTGCCTAATGCCATGCGGTAACAGCGCATAGGCATCTAATAAAACATCTAAATTTTTGCGCGGCTCAATGGTGCCTACATATAAGCTGTAACCCTGATAGCTTATGCCATGTTTTGTTAATGCCGGTTTTATCTCTTCTAAACTTCTAGGCCTAAAATCATCAGAGCACGCTAAAGGTACAGCACGTATTTTATCCAAGGGCCACGAAAAATAAGCAGCTACTTCTTGGCGTGTTGTTTCTGTATCAGTAATCAACATATTTGCGCGTTTTAGCGTAGCAGCAATTTCTTTACGCATATATTTGACACGCTCAGGTGGGTGGCAATGCGCCCATGCAAATATCGACAGATCATGGAAAGTACAGACCGATGGCCCAGCAAAGGGGGGCAAATAAAAATTAGGTCCATGGTAAACATGATCCGCATAGCCACGCAAAGCATGCTGCTTTAACAACGGTGAAACTAAACTATAAAGCTCTCTGGTTAATGGGTTTTTAAACACGGCTTGACGAAACTTAGTTGAAGATACTTCATTAGTTTTTGTCGCTTGCTCAGGCTCTGGTAACTGAGTAAAGCGATAACCCGATAAAAACTTTATCTCTTCTATCTCAGCAATTTCTTTTAAGTGCTTTGCCAGCTCGTACGTATACCGACCGATGCCGGTCAAAGGAAAGCGTATAGGATCAATTGATAAAATTACTTTCATAAGCAACCCTAGGCTAGGCTAAGCTTTAAATAAAAAAACACTATTCGTCACCCCGGCATGGACTGCCGGGATCCAGAGCACAGGGATGTGCCTACTGACTATCAATTATTCCCGACCAACAACAACATTAAAGCCACTGTTCTTTAATAAGGCATGCTGTTTTGCTTGATCAAGATCATAAGCAACCATTTCTTCGATCATTTCATCTAGGGTTATTTTAGGCGTCCAGCCTAATTTCTCTTTAGCTTTAGCAGGGTTGCCCAGTAAGGTTTCTACTTCAGTTGGACGAAAATAGCGTGGATCAATTTTAACGATGACATCGCCTACTTTAAGTCCTGGGGCTTTATCGCCAGTAATAGCAGCGACCCGACCTATTTCATTTACGGCCTCGCCTTCCCAAGCAAGTTCAATACCCAATTGTGCAACGGTTTTATTAATAAATTCACGCACACTGTATTGAACGCCAGTGGCTATGACGAAATCATCAGGTGTTTCTTGTTGCAACATCAACCATTGCATTTCTACATAATCTTTAGCATGACCCCAATCGCGCAGAGCATCGATGTTGCCCATAAACAAACAGTCTTCAAGACCTTGTGCAATATTAGCCATACCACGGGTAATTTTACGAGTTACAAAAGTTTCGCCACGACGGGGTGATTCATGATTAAATAAAATACCGTTACAGGCATAAAGACCATAAGCTTCACGGTAATTAACGGTAATCCAATACGCATAAAGCTTGGCTACCGCATAAGGTGAACGGGGATAAAATGGCGTGGTTTCTGTTTGCGGTGTTTCTTGCACTAAGCCATACAATTCAGAGGTACTGGCTTGGTAAAAGCGGGTTTTTTTCTCTAAACCTAAAAAGCGTATGCCTTCTAAAATACGCAACGCCCCCGTTGCATCAACATCGGCAGTATATTCAGGCGCTTCAAAACTGACGGCCACATGCGATTGTGCGCCCAAATTATAAACTTCATCAGGCTGCACTTCTTGCAATATACGATTAATATTAGAAGTGTCGGTTAAGTCACCATAATGTAACTTAAGCTTAGGGTGCAAGTTATGAGGATCTTCGTAAATATGATCAATACGCTGGGTATTAAACGAAGAGGCGCGACGCTTAATACCATGTACTTCATAACCTTTAGCCAACAAGAATTCAGCCAAATAAGATCCATCTTGTCCGGTAATACCAGTTATAAGTGCAACTTTAGTCGTCATGTTTTATATTTCTTTAAGAGTTTAATTTAGTAAATATTATTGTGGTGAAGCTAATCGTTGTAAGCGAGGGTACACTTACCCCAATTCTATTCAGACGTTTTGGCAATAGCTAATGTTTCATCGTTAGAACCATTATCACTGCTTCAAGTTTCATATGCAAACATATGCTTTCCGTTGATAGGTCTTGCAACTGGAGTCCTGATTGAGCAGTTTCAACCGACAGATGTAATCCCCCTGAGGGTTTGCACATCGACTACGGCCTGCTATTCTTGCTACCTGTAAAGCCGGTATTAACCAATACTTGTCAGCAATAAACGACCTTAACCGTAAGGGATAAAACCTTTTCAATGAGTAATTATACCATTATTTTTAACATTTTTTTATATATGTTTGCCTATAACAGCAAATCTCATTATGGAACGCAGTTCCATCGTATAATTTGATTTTGTGTTCATAACTATTAAAAATCATGACATTACCATTTGAACCGACCTTAAAACAGCAACCCGCATTAAGCCAAAAATCATTAGTTTCAATGATCAGAGATAAATTTGCTAACCTAACCGATGTCAGAACCGGTGATAATACGCGCTATG
>CAIVYW010000159.1 GCA_903910205.1 uncultured Methylococcaceae bacterium
GTTGATCTAAGCGCCTGGGGCATGGAGCTTAGGTTTATTTCTCGTACTGACTATCGACAACTTAGGCACTATAAAGGCTGTTTAGATTTACCCGGATTAAAACCGCAACACTATTGGATGCCCGAAGGCGGCGCTCAGACTTTAGCGTTACTGGGCGTGGCTGAACTCGTTAAAGAAATAACGATGCCTTATGATTGGCTCTGCGTACCCTGTGGCACCGGTACAACCTTAGCAGGACTGATCTCTGCCACACCTGAAAATAGTTCGCTACTAGGCTTTGCTGCTTTAAAAAACGCTAGCTTTTTAAATACGGACGTCAGTTTCTTATTAAAGCAAAGCAAAAGCAACTGGCAGATTAATTTGGATTATCATTTTGGTGGCTTTGCCAGCACGACACCTAAACTGCTAAACTTTATGTCAGCCTTTGAGACTAAAACAGCCATTCAACTTGAACCTATTTATACCGGTAAAATGATGTATGCACTCTATGATTTAATCAGCAAAGGATATTTTAAGGCGGGTCAACGACTTATTGCTGTTCATACTGGCGGCTTGCAAGGCGATAGGGAGCGCAGTCGATGAAGCGCGTACTAGAACCCGAACTTATGCTTGATGAACATCAGGTCAGGGCTTATGCAGAGGCGGACTTTGAAATACCTCATCAAGATTTTATAAGGCGCTTAAGCACATGGCTTAATGAACCTGATTTTTCCGGTACGGCATTGGATTTAGGCTGCGGCCCTGGTGATATCAGTTTTCGTTTTGCTAAGGCTTTTCCTTTAAGTACTGTCCATGCCGTCGATGGCTCACAAGCCATGCTCAATGCCGCACACGCTGCGTTAAGCCCTGATTTAGCGCCACGTCTACGCTTTATACCGGGTCTGTTAGCCACTGTCATATTGCCGCAATCTGACTATGAGATAATTTTTTCTAATAGCGTCTTGCATCATTTACCCGATGCTCAGACGCTTTGGCAGACCGTAAAAAACTATGCTAAATCCGGCACGCGTATCATCATCATGGATTTATTGCGCCCTGCTAATTTAGCAGTCGCACAAAAAATGGTAGACGACTATACCGCTAATGAACCTGACATTTTACAGCGGGATTTTTACCATTCTTTATTAGCGGCTTTTAGCATAGAAGAAATAAGTACACAATTAGCACAAGCTGATTTACAGTTGCAAGTAGAGCAAATCAGTGACCGGCATGTTTTTATCACAGGTGTTATTCGATAATTTAAGGATGTATATGGACAGCAGTAAAGTAGTTGAAATCATAGACCTCGATCAACCAGAACTCTATATTAACCGTGACTTGAGTTTACTTGAATTTAATAAGCGGGTATTGGCACAAGCAAAAAATGAAGCGGTTCCCTTACTTGAGCGCCTCAACTATCTGTGCATCTCTTGTTCTAACCTCGATGAATTTTTTGAAGTACGAGTCGCCAGCGTACTCGAAATAGCCGCTATCGACCCCACGGCCACCGGCTTAGAGGGCATGACCCCTAAAGAACAATTAGAGCAGATTTCTATTCATGCTCACAAATTAGTCGAAGAGCAATATCAGGTACTTAATGAGATTTTGATTCCACAACTCGCAGCTGAAAATATTCGCTTTATTCGTCGCCATGATTGGAACGAAGCGCAACAAAAATGGTTAGCCAAATATTTCAATGATGAATTATTGCCGATCTTAACGCCTGTGGGCCTAGATTCTGCTCACCCGTTTCCACGCATACTCAATAAGAGTTTAAATTTTATTATTTCTCTGACCGGCAAAGATGCCTTTGGTAGAAATAGCGGCCGCGCCATTTTACAAGCACCTAGAGCCTTACCGCGCGTTATACAATTACCGGCTGATGAAACCCAAAGTGGCCCTTATGACTTTGTATTTTTATCCTCCATCATCCATGCCTTTGTTAATGAATTATTTAATGGCATGGCCGTTAAAGGCTGTCATCAATTTAGGGTCACTAGAAACAGCGACTTCTTTGTTGATGATGATGCTATTGATGATTTATTGCTGGCTGTTCAAGGCGAACTCGCCATGCGTAATTATGGTGATGAAGTCCGCTTGGAAATTGATGCGGCCTGCCCTGATGATACGGTCAGCTTTTTACTAGATCGCTTTGAAATGAACCGTGACCGTTTATTCTTAGTCGATGGCCCGGTCAATCTCAATCGCATTCAAGAAATTAATAACTTAGTCAACCGGCCTGACCTTAAATTCACGCCCTTTAAACCGAGCACACCGCCGCAATTGGCGCGTAATAAAGATATGTTTGCGGCCATTAAACGTCATGATATTTTATTGCATCATCCGTTTGAGTCTTTTTCACCGGTGGTAGAGTTTTTACGTCAAGCGGCCGCAGCCCCTGAAGTGATCGCCATCAAACAAACGCTATACCGTACCGGTGCTGATTCGCCTATCGTAGCTGCTTTAATCAGAGCGGCACGCGCAGGTAAAGAAGTGACAGTGGTAATTGAGCTCAGAGCGCGCTTTGATGAAAAAGCGAATATTGATCTGGCCTCTAAACTACAAGAGGCTGCCGTACATGTGGTCTATGGCGTGGTAGGCTATAAAACCCATGCCAAAATGTGTTTGGTATTACGCAGAGAAGGCAAAGAGTTACGTCACTATGTGCATTTAGGTACCGGCAACTATCATCCTAAAACCGCACAAATTTACACCGATTACGGCTTGTTCTCTTGCAATAAAGAATTAGGTGAAGATGTTAGGCGAGTATTTGCTCAATTAACCAGCCTAGGCAAGGTCACTAAATTAAACAAATTATTACAATCGCCGTTTACCTTACATAAAGGTTTACTTGAAAAGATTGAGCGAGAAATAACGCACGCCAAAAATGGTAAAGCCGCCAAGATTATTATTCAAGTGAATGCCATCGTCGAAGAGCAATCCATACAAGCCTTATATCGTGCCTCTCAAGCCGGCGTTGATGTTAAGTTAATGGTCAGGGGCATTTGTTGCCTAAGACCTGGCATACCTGGCATATCTGAAAATATAGAAGTCCGCGCCATCATTGGTCGTTTTTTAGAACACGCCCGTATTTATGCCTTTGCTAATGATGGTAATCAAGAAGTCTATGCCTCTAGCGCAGATTTAATGAATCGCAATATGTTCCGCCGTGTAGAAATTTGCTTCCCCATAGAAAGCAAACGTCTTTCTAACCGGATCTTACATGACTTGGATTTATACTTAAAAGATAATACCCAAGCTTGGCTGTTGCAGCCTGACGGCAGTTATTTGCAATTATTAAACACTAGCAATGACCTTCCTATTCAAGCACAATCCCTAATTTTAGCGGAGTTACAAGCATCCTAATGACGACCATTGTTGAAATTGCCCAATTAGGTGCCAAGATACTACGTTTACACGCAAAGCCCATTACTGATGTCAGCAGCGCAAAAACGCAGCAACTCATTAAAAAACTACAAGACACCTTAGCCTCTACCGAGGGTGTCGGTATTGCGGCACCTCAAATCAGCATATCTAAGCAAGTCATTATTATTGCCTCGCGCCCGACCTTAAGATATCCACAGGCTCCAGTCATGGAGGCTACGGTGATGATTAATCCAAGCTTTATTGTGCTCTCAGAGGCTAAAGAAAAAGACTGGGAAGGTTGTTTAAGCATACCGGGTATACGAGCGCGAGTCCCTCGCTATAAAAAGATACAGGTTAAGTATCTTGATCACTTAGGCATGTCTATAGATATGGTCTTAGAAGACTTTGTCGCGCGCGTGTTTCAACATGAATTTGATCATTTACAAGGTAAGGTTTACCTAGACCAACTAGATAGTAATGAAGATATTTATTCTGAAAGTGAGTATTTATTGGCCATCAAGTAATTGAAATCTATAGATTGGGCTAACGGCGTTATCGTTAACCCAGCTTACGAGACTAATTTAATCACTCTTATAGTCCTGGTTGCAAAGGTAATTTCACGCAGAAAACATAACAAACCCGCCGTTAACGTCAGCATCGCAGCAATAAATAACAGCGCTGTTATGCGAGATAAATTCAATTCCAATTCTGATCCTACAAACAAAACAACGATAGACGTACAAACTAACAAACCACACACCGTACAACAAGTAATGGCCCAATGAATTAACTGCACTCTAGTGGGCAAATTTTGTATTTCTTGTCCAGACCCGTCATCTTTATCGCTCAAAAATCGAAATCTATCGACTATACGAGCCAAACGTCCTGTTAAAACATTCAATATTGCTGCTACTGCGCCCAATAAAAAAACTGGCGTTAAGGCTTGAGAAATAACATGGGTCACTGTAGGAAGTGTGATTAAAGAATCCATGGGGTTTAAAAATTAAACATTCAAAATTGGTTTTACTAGCATAGCAGATACACATCGTTATACACAGATTTTCAAGGCACGTCTCCGGCATTCGCGAGCAAACAGACCTATAGATTTTTTCTTCAAACAGTCTACCGACTTAAGGCGGGACAGTTTCAACCCAAACGAAAGACTCAGGGTAAAAGATTAAACTAAACTATCCCATCTTAAATTGGCAGCCTTCAACACAAGCAGGAATATCCGAATAAAATAACGCCGAAAATAGGGCGCAAAAAAATTTTAGTTTAACAGATCAACGGTTAAAGCTGGCAGTTCTATACGTTTTATGGCATTATTCATAACGTATATTTTTGTGGTTTTTTGGTTTTAAAGCAGCTACTATTAGACGTAATCCCTAAATAAAGTCATCGTGCTTGTGTGCTGATCCCAAAACCTTGCTTGGAAATCAAAATGCGGAAATCTCTAGCAAGCCCTATTTCGGAAAGCTAGAGTTTACAAGACCACACTCCCGACTAAAGAACGACTAGCCGAATAGTTAGGAAAGAGTTCTATTGTACCGCCCTAAGATACCTTTCATTTTCTATCAAGGGGGTTATGAACATCAATCAACTCCGAAACGTTAGCTATAACGCTTCATGCTTTTAAGGTTCGCAATGAGTAATTCACATTTTAAAATTCGTTATCGCTTTGGAGCGTTATTATGAGCAATTTAGCCTTTGAGATTGGCTTTGACCACTATCGTTTTGATTTACGCTTAGACTTGGATAGCTTTGAAGAGGAGCATCGACAACAAGTTCAATACGGTTTTGAGGCAGGCAAGATTCAAAATGTATCAAAACAGCACACTAACAAGTTTGAGAAAAAAGTACTCAGCATCAGAGATCGCTGTTTAAGAAATGGCTATGAGGTGACTATTACCGCTAATGACTTAATAGAAAAATTACAGCTGACTAAGGGTGTTTGTCCCATTACTGAAGAGCCTTTTACTTTTGCGCTTCAGGAGATGACCGATTGGTCTATTGATAGAGTCGATAACACGCGTGGTTATTATCCTGATAATATTGAGATTGTCTCTGTAAAGGCTAATAAAGCCAAAGGAGAATTAGATTTATCTCGTATCATTGAGCAAGCGGTCTGCAAGTTTAATCCAAATAGTCTACTGAGTCAGAGACAGTGGTTTTTGATGGGGCGCTTTTATTATGAACGATTAACACTGACCGAGCCTTTATATATGGCCGGTATATTACTGTCATCTCCTGAGATTTTTTTTAAAGTGATTTGTCTGCAGCTATATCTACCCAATGAAAAATGCGCTAAAACATTCTTGAAATTACTCGCTCAATACAGCACCAAAGAAAAAATCATGAAAGTCAGAAAGCTCATTATTAAACGCTATAAAGCACAGTCTTATACCGGCCTCGATTTGGTGTTGAAGAGTCCTAAGCTATGTGACGCCATCTTTATTTTTTTGTCAGATATCGTTGATCATTACCTAGAGTTTGATGAGATATTAACCATCTGCTTTTTTCAGATGGATCCCGATATCATTGGCCAATAATCTGATTTAAAAACCTTCATCGTAACTGAGACTTGCTTTCCTGATTGGACAAACCTAAGGGGTAGGTAAACGGTTACCCACCCTGTAAAAAACTAAAGAGCAATGTATTCGTTATTGATCAACATGCACACTATTAAAATAAGGCGGCATATTGTTAATGTAGGCCATATACATAGCATCAGCCATGGACCACAGCACATCCAACTTAAACTGTAAAATATTTACCATACGATCTTGTTGGGTACGCGTTTTGTACCAATCTAAGGTAATTTCCAAGCCATGCTCAACATCACGACGTGCTTCCGTTAAGCGCTTACGGAAATAGCTATAACCTTCTACATCAATCCAAGGATAATGCTCTGGCCAATTATCTAGGCGCTGCTGGTGTATCTTGGGCGCGAACATTTCCGTCAAAGAAGAACTTGCCGCCTCATGCCACTCTGCTCTGCGAGCAAAATTAACATAAGCATCAACAGCAAAACGCACACCGGGTAACACATGCTTAAATGAGGTGATGTCTTCTCGTGTTAAGCCAACAGCTAAACCCAATTGTATCCACGCCTCTATGCCACCGACATCACCTGGATGACCATCATGATCTAATATACGCTGCGTCCATTTGGCGCGGGTTTCTCGATCAGGACAGTTGGCCAAAATATTGGCATCCTTAATGGGAATGCAAGCTTGATAATAAAAACGATTAGCCACCCACCCCTGTAACTGTGCTTGGCTAAGCTTACCTTCATTCATCAAGGTATGGTAAGGATGATGGATGTGATAATACTTTTCCATGCCGCGTAATACGGCTTCAAACTCTACTTTAGTCCATGCTTGTTGGTCGTTATTGCTCATAGTGACTCACTGGGTAATGGGTTATAAATCGATTTCTAGACCGTCATAAGCAACTTCAATGCCGGCAGCATCAAGGATTTTACGTTGTTCAGAATCGTCATCTAAGATGGGATTAGTATTATTAATGTGGATCAATATCTTCCTAGCTTTAGCAACACCACTTAACACTTCTATCATGCCACCAGGGCCAGATTGTGGTAAATGCCCGATCTCACGGGCTTTTTTATGACTAATATTTTGCGTACACATTTCATCATCCGTCCAAAACGTACCATCGACTAATAAGCAATCGACCTCTTGCATAGCCGTCATCACATGAGGCTCTATTTCACCCAATCCAGGCGAATAAAATACTTTTTTACCGGTAGAAATCTGTTCAATAATCACACCAATATTATCGCCTTCATGAGGATCATGACGATGCGGCGAATAAGGCGGAGCCTTACTTTTTAAAGCTTGAGTATAAAACCGTAAATCCTCGATGGCAGGAATGGTAAAACTACTACCATCCACAGGGATAGCATGATGATTAACCGTACAGTAATCCTTTAGCATAGTAAATAAAGGAAAGCCCGTGCTCAGATCTTGCTTAACCATATCCGTGCAATAAACCTCTAAGGGTTTGCCTTCTCTTAGCATCAACATGCCAGTGGTATGATCAATTTGGCTATCGATTAATAGGATAGCTTTAATGCCTGTATCACGAATACCTTCTTTAGGCTGGATAGCAGGAAAAGCTTCCAGTTGGCTACGGATATCAGGAGAAGTATTAATCAACAACCAATTTTTGTTATCGGTGCTTACCGCAATAGATGATTGGCTACGCGCTTTACCGTTCATCGTATTGTGGCGTAAACGATGACAATTATGACAATTGCAATTCCACTGTGGAAATCCGCCACCCGCACCTGAACCAAGAACTCTAACTTTCATAGTAATAACCTACACAAATAATCAGAATGATACGGGAATAATATTTTTCAGGCAAAAAAAAGGGAATCGATAAGATCCCCTTTTTTATGTAAATCATTCCAAGCTCTGGAGCTTAGGAATTGTTTAACGGTTGTAGATGTACATAGTTACTTCAAAACCAAAACGTAGGTCTGTATAGCTTGGTGTTTCCCATTTCATAATGAACCTCCAGTAATTATTAGAATTAGTTGCTAGCTTGATCA
>CAIVYW010000160.1 GCA_903910205.1 uncultured Methylococcaceae bacterium
AAAGGCAAGATAGAAGGCAAGATTGAAGGCAAGATCGAAGGTGAAAAAGCTAAAGCACTTGATATTGCTAGAGCCATGCTTGCAAAAGGTTTCGATATTGACACTATTGCTGAAATATCAACATTATCCACAGAAGAAATCAAATCACTCTAACACAGAAATCTGGCTCAATTGTGCCCTAAGGCCTAATAAGGTTTAGGGCAATAGTGTCATGTTAAGTGAATAAAAGCTCCCTTTTGAGTCTTGTTTGTGGCTCATGGTATGATGTCGTTAACGATAACATCCATTCCTATTATACCCACTCATGATTAGTAGATATTTCAATCCCTATACTGACTTTGGCTTCAAAAAGCTTTTTGGTGAAGAATGCAGCAAGGACTAATACTGCTACTGCAATTAATCTATAAGTTACAAAGGCGATAGCATCAACGGCCATTGGAAAAAAACGCAAGAGCCAACCAAGGACAGTCAACGCCGACTAAGCTCCTTTCCCTTGCTGACTGTCCCAAGAAACGATGCATGTTCAAGGCTATGATTTTAAGTGCTTTATATTTACGATAAAAAATATTAGGCTATAGTCGCCCAATGTAAGTCAATATATTGATATTGATTGAAAAATAATTAAGGTTTTATCGAATTTTAATAGCGAATAGTGAGTTATATAGGTGCGTTTCTTTCGATTAAATCCCAATCCCATGTTGTGTGGATGGCAAGAAATCCTTTCTTTCTGACGCCTGAAATGGCTAATGTCTTGTTAAAGTTATCTATAAAAGTTTTATATTTTACTCTTGTCTCTTCTATAGTAGTTTCGCCTGTTATTACATGGAATGGGTTGATATTTTTTACATACCATTTGCAAAAATGATTTAATGATTTTTTATGATTGATATTGCCCTCCCATTTTATTCGATGAAATTTAGCCGCTTTTTCTTGAGAATTATCAGAACTCTGCGTTAATATAGAAAATTGATCATTATTGTCGCCATCAAAGCGTAATAAAATAGCTTGCTCGACATTAGCACTAAAACTGTCGTTTTTAGCATAAACATTAATAATGTAAGCGCATAATAATTGAAATTCTATTAATCTAGCCAAATTATTTATACCGCCAGCATCGAGTATGACTACTTTTTCTTTTTTTAGAGGGGTTTCTGTCGTGATTGCTTTAAGAATATTTTCCCCGTAACTTTGCACCCTTGCTGCTAAACCATAAGTATGACCTGCACCAGACATTCTCATTCTAATAGAGCTAACATCCATCTGTGACTCTCTATTTTCATCAATTAAAGCTTGATACTTTTTTGCACTAAAGAAAAGAGTTAGTTTTTTATCTATCACTTCTTGTGAGCTTTGCATCATATTAGTGCTGTAGGTGATTAATGAACCTACCAGATCGCAAGCTTTAACTTGCTCTAAAGTGGGGCCTAGTGTGCCATAATCGTCTAGTAGCCCAGTAATTTTTTCTGTTGTCTTTGAAATTAAGCTAGGACTATTACTTATAGTGCCTCGATTTATTCTTGTTTCAAGCCTATCTACTTTAGTGAGGTTATCAAAAGCAAGTGCAAAAGCCGTGGGGATTAAATTAAATGGCGGAGGGGTTACTCCGGCCAAGGTATTAAAGCACAAAACCACTAATGCTTTTTTTGCTGCAATTGCATCAGAGGCATCTCCAACAGCTAAGTTATATTGTTCATAAGCTTGTTTACAGGCATCTAATGTATTTGCATGGTTATAAATATAATCAGTTTTAACCTTCAAATAATGTGTTTCAGCTTGACCTTTAAATTTATCGAACATATTAACTAATACTGCCGTTTCCTGTTCGTCTCTAACCTTATTGTATGTGATAGCCCCCTGAAGTCTTTTCTCTAAGCTTGCTTTAAATGCGTCAGTTTGTATTTTTTGTTCTGATTTTTCTTTTAGTGTTTCAGCTTGTGCTTTTGCTATTTTTTTTTGTTCGTTTAGTACCGGTGATTGTTCTAAATATTCTTTTTGAATGTCATCAAAATATTTGCTAGAAGCTTGTTTGCCATCAGGCGTATTATCTTTGAAGGTTCTCAATACAACCTGATTTACCAGGGTATTTTTATCAATAATATTCCTAATAAGGAAAAAAGCTCTTGCCATATTACGCTGGCTTTTATGCTCATCAGTTCGTATACCAGTAGAGAAAAATGAAAAAAGTTGCCTTGATGCTATAGCTTCTTTTGTCTCGGCTGGTAATTTATCAAAATCATCCATGATTAGCTTTAGAGTCGCCGCGCTAATGGGTGTGCTTGAGATTTTTACAATGAAGGAATCTAATTTTTCTGACATTTACGTAACCTCATTTCGGGAGTAAAAATAGTTTTTTGACCAAAATTGCAGTATTTTCTATCACCTTATTTGATTTTAAAAGCGTAATATAACTGTAAAGTAGTCTTTTTAACTAGGTGATTATTTGATGAATAGACTTAAAAATAAGAGCCATTCGATTATACCTACAAATAGAAACATTAATAAATGAAAGTTTCTAGTTTTCATCCAGCATAACTACCACGACAGACTCTCTTTTCTTTATGCCATAGTTTTTTCATGAAATTAAGACTCATATTGGATTTTTAGGACATGTCACTGGCTTTAGTAACGTGTCTAGGAGTCAATTTAACAAAGCCCTATCTAACGTTATGCATGAACTTAAATAGCCTTAGGTCAAGAGGCAAATCTTCTTAGGAAATACCTCGATATGGAGGTAGTCAAGAATGCAAAAAAGACCCAAAAACTCTCAGTCGTATTGATATGAATTTCATGGAAACCGTCACCATCCTCATTACTAGCGTATTCACTATCACTATGGCAAGGCATTATAAATCACGTACTCGTTGGTGTTGGTCACGGATTGCATGTATTTCTTGTGTTGTGTTTTTTTAGTTACGTAGGAGACTAAATTATTGTCTTGGTCTCGTGTTAAGTGGGTAGATTTTAACTGATTGATATTTAAGCGCGAATGCCCTGCTTAAAATAGTAGGTAAGCTGAAATTAGTTGTTAGATAAGTAAAAGCCTACAATACTATTTGCTTAGTCCTTAGAGAAGTTATAGACTTTGGACTCGTTGGTGATGTTTTTAAATCAATACCTTTAATTTTATGTTATGCGGAGAAAAAGATGGCCATACAAGATGAAATCCCTAAATCACGATTAACATTACGCTATAAAACCGAAGTAAATGGACAGCCTGAAGATATGACCTTGCCAATGCGGTTATTGATTACAGGTGACTTTTCGCAAGGATCTTCAACTGATCGAACCTTTGATCTGGATGAACGCCGTATACGCAATTTAGATGGCACCAATACCAATACTGTCATGAAAGACATGAGATTGAGTCTTAATTTTACCGTAGACAACAAAATCGATCCTGAGCGTGAAGAAGACTTGCAGGTATCGTTGTCTATTGATTCCATGAAATCTTTTTCTCCAGATCAAGTCGCTCAACAAATTCCTAAGTTAAAAGGCTTATTGACCTTAAAAACCTTAATTTGCGAGATGCAATCTAATGTGGATAATCGCAAAGAATTGCGTAAATTGCTTGATGAACTCATGAGTAACCCTGAGAACTTAGAAAAAGTGTTGGCTGATTTAAAAGGTTTTGAAAGCTTTAAGTTACCCAGCGTAGAAAGTTCTGCTGAAACCACTATCAATTAGACTATTAGGAGCATTATTATGGCTGATGAAACTGAGACTACGACTACGGCTGTTGCCACCACTGCTGTAGATTCTGCAACGGGCGATACTTTAGATTTAAAACGTTTTTTATCTAGCATGAGGCTGAATCCAGAAATTTCTGAGCCTGTGCCTATGGTCACTAATAATTTAGAGACAGTAGCTGAAGATGTAGGTGAAGAAGATCGATTTATTTCAGGTCTGGCTGCAGTATTAATGAATATTGATGGCACCCTCGGTAAATTTGATAAGGGTGAAGTGCAAAAATTGGTCGCTCATATCGATGATATGGTTAATGCACAGCTAAACCAAATCATACACAATGCCTCCTTTAAAAAAATGGAAGCTGATTGGGGTTCATTAAATGATTTAGTGCGCACGACTAACTTTAAAGCCGATGTTATGATTGACATGCTTGATGTTAGTAAAGACGAACTCTATGAAGATTTTGATAGTAATGCTGTGGACATTACGGGTAGTGCCTTGTTTAAAAAAGCTTACATAGCAGAGTATGATCAATACGGTGGCAAGCCTTATGGCAGTATTGTTGGCTTATATGAGTTTGAACATACACCCCGTGATGAATTTTGGCTAAAAATTATGGGTAAGATTGCAGCAGCCAGTCACGCCCCCTTTATAGGTGCCGTTTCCCCTAAATTTTTTGGTTGCCAGAGTATCGAAGAATTGGCCGCTGTTAAAGATGTTGAAGGCTTGATGAATCATCCTCGTTATGGCTCATGGAATGCCTTAAGAGAATCTGAAGTTGCAGCTTACATAGGCTTAACATTACCTAGATATATTTTACGTCAACCGTATGACCCAGAGACTAATCCTTGCTCTAGTGGTAGCTTTGTCTTTAAAGAAGAAGTTCGCGGTGATAATAACGCAGATTATCTGTGGGGTAGCGCGACCATGTTGTTTGCACAAAATATGATTCGTTCTTTTACGACGTCGGGTTGGTGTCAATATTTACGCGGTCCTAAAGGCGGTGGTTTAGTTAATGGTCTACCGGTACATATGTTCAATATCCGTGGTGAAGAGGAAATGAAAATTCCAGTGGAAATGGTCATTCCTGATTATCGCGAGCTTGATTTTGCTAATGCCGGCTTTATGCCCTTGATTTATCGCAAAGGTACAGCGGATGCTTGTTTTTTCAGTTGTCAATCATTGAAGAAATCCAAGAAATTTAAAGATCCCAAAGATTCAGAAAATTCACAATTAGTGACTAATTTATCTTACACCTTATCTATTACGCGCATTGCTCACTATGTAAAATGCATTATGCGAGACAATATTGGTAGTAGTGCCGATGCAGATTATATAGGAACCGTATTGAATAATTGGATGTTTCAATATGTCACTACCATTGTCAATCCTGATGATTTAACCTTGCGTTATTATCCTTTCAAGGCAGCGAAAGTCGATGTTGTGGAGCGTCCAGGTATGATAGGCTGGTATGATTGTACTATTTCGGTATTACCACATATCCAATTTGAAGGTATGGATGTTGAATTGCGCTTAGATGCACGCTTGTAACATTAACTATAATTAATTTAAGAGAGAAATAACATGGCTTCTTCACAGTATGGTTGCAGTATAAGGCAAGGTTTTAACTTTGAGAGAGACGCACAGGTATTGGTGGGACATTTAGTGAGTATCACCATTGGAGGTACTGCATTACCTGCCGATATTACTTTAACATTACCTACCGATTTAACGAATGCAACCGCAGTGGTTGGTGTAATATCAGATATAAGCTGGGAAGGAGGGTATGCAGATCCTGTCCATATTCAATGTAATGTTAGTACGGAGAATCAAAAAGCAATATCTATTATGAAACATACTACGCTGACTGATACTACGGTAGTTTATCAATTTAATATTTACAAATTTGATCAAGTAGCCAAAGTCTATTACTTATGCTTTAGTTCTAATGCGACTGATATGAATGGTCTTATTATGAAAAATGGTGGTGAATTGGCTATTGATATTGGTGAAGAGAATGATCCTACCGTCATGTCGCCCTTGAATTATAATTTTTATATAGGAATTATGCCTCAAGCATCCGCTCAAGTCCTTAATTTTGCAGTTTCAAATACGGATAAATTTGTCAAAACTTGGGGAGTAGCAGTAACCGGTACCTAATTACGACTATTGAAACTACTTGAGTCACTTATTATTCGACTATAAATTACCCTATGTATAAGCGCCTATCACGAGTTTTCTGGGCTATGGGGCAGGCATTATTGCCTGCTCATTTACGTGCGCTTGAAGAATCGTTGCTGACTGATAATGCCTTACGTTTCAGTTTGCAACAGACACCTAGTTATGGTCTTTATAAATTGCGCTGGAACGAATCCTTATTGGCAGAGGGTGTATTGGCTTTAGAGGTTATGACGTTAGTCATGGCCCCGGGTTTAGTGTTGGAGTTAACCGCCAATGCTAAAGTATCTCCACTGAATCTTAATGTGCCAGGTGGCACCTTGCTGCCCGTTTATGTGCATGTCAAGATGTTTTCTGAAAACAGTGGCTTGGGTGATTCAGAGCAACCACTTGTTAAGCGAGATCAGGTTAATTGTTGGCTATGGTCACTAGTGCTTACTACCGAACAGGAACATCCAGATACTCAAGAAAGCTTTCATTTGGCTGACTTCGAAAAACAGCCAGATGGTGCTTGGCGACTTTCTTCACGTTATATTCCACCCTTAGGGTGCTTGGGGTCAGTGCCTTTTCTTAAAGATGAACTAATGGCATTAGCTCACAAATTAGAGGCTTATCATTATCAATTGAGCCAAGAAATTACCGCGATTTATTTGTCGGGATCTGATTTAGTTAATGGTAAGCAATGTTTAAAAAGTGTGGTAAAAATACAGCGTTTTCTTGCCAATCTATTGGCAGAAATTACACCACATCCTTATAAGGTTTATGAGCAATTAAAGCACTTTTATGTGGACCTGTGTTTTTATCATAATGACAGTCCACAATTTGCCATAGCAGCTTATCGACATGAACAGTTATTTGAGGTATTTCGAGAAATCTTAGAACCCTTGAATGAGCAATTAAAATTGAGTCAAACACGCTCACCCTATTTGCCATTTACTGAATCTAGTGGTTTGGTACAAGCCAGTTTACCCGTTACTATTCGCGAGGCGACAGATATTTATTTGTTAGTGCAAAAAATCGGTGTTAACAAATTGGTTAGTCTTGATGGCTTTAAGATTTCTGCGCTCACGCGCTTGCCGATCGTGCATAAATTTTATTTGCAAGGCATTCCTTGTAAGCGCCTAGAGCGTGCTCCGTTTCAGAATTCCTTCGGCCCTGAGGTTGATATTTATCAACTGAGTATTGGAGAAGAATGGGATTATGCTTTGAATGAGTTGGCACTGGGTTTTTATGCAGACGCTAAGATGACAGAGGCCAGTTATTTTTTACACTGGAGATCGGTTTAATGGCTTTGTTGCGTAAATTAGCCGGTCAACGGGCGTATGTTGAAGGCTACGAAATTAAGAGCATCATTGATAATCTTAATAATATACTCAATAGTACCCGTGATTATGGCTTTTTTTTACACAATTTTGGTATATCTGATTATCGATATCTTAGTACACGAGAGGATATTGCTAGAGCTATCATTGCCGAGGTCAGCGAAAATATAGCATTATTTGAACCTCGGCTGTGTGTGAATGAAATTACTTATGTCGCAGAAAATAAAGTCTTACGATTATCTTTTATTATTGATGCAGTGCTAAGCAAAAATGGACAGCCCTTAAAGTTGTTTTTGGATCCTGTTGATGATCATTTACAGGCTAGGTCATGAGCCAATTTACTGAAGATTTAGCTATCACGCTATCATTAACGATTGATGGTCAGGCGTATACGATTGCAGCGGCTAATGTTAAGTCTCTAACGCTTGATTTACATGCTTATGGCTATAATGCTGAAGTCAGTTTTATAGTGTACTGTGAAAGCACTGCTGACACTTTATTAACTCCGATAACTAGCAATAATTTAATTGCTGTGTCGCTACAAGTTGCAACTTATATTAATAATAGTCAAGGCACTGTTACCCCGCTTAGTTTGAGTGGACTGGTAACGACTCGACGTTTTACAGAGCAACTTTTGACTCTGCCTAGCGGCGACATCATGTTACATAGACATTATCATCTAGTCTTTGCTGATCCGGCACAAGTGCTATGGAAACAGCATTATCCTTGTGATCTATTAGTTGATTCGACCTTGAAAGCTTTCATTACCGCACACACGCCCACACAAATCACTATGGTTTATGATTGGGACGCCGTGTTAACGGTTCAATATCCCGTACTCAGCCTGTCTTTGGGCTCGCCTTTAAATCAAGCCTGTTTTTATGATTATTTGATATGGCTGGTAGATAGTCAAAATGGTGTGTTTAGCTATGACTTTACGGCTAATCAATATACATTAAGTGCGGTAAAAAGTCAGTCTGGAGCAGCGTTGTCACTTAATCCTTTGGAAGTTTCAAGTTTTCAGGTCAATCTCTCAGAAGTACATCGTTTTCAGCCCAATGTGTTGAATGCCTATTCAGAAAATCCACAAACTACAGCCATTACTAACGCGGCGGTAACGACTACGATACGTCGTGATTATATCGCTCGTTATCCTATCGCTGCCGATATGCAATCGCGAGTCACGTTAGAGACGGCCAGATTTCAACAACATGGTCATGAAGTGCGTGTGGACTATCAGCATTTTCAATTACAGGTGACGCCACCCGGTCAGCTGGTTAATTTTCAAGGATCTACTCTATGGAATTCATTATTATTTATTCAAGCTAATAATTATCGAGTCAAACAGTGGCAGTTAACCGTACACGCAGCCGATCAGGAATTAATGACAGATCTTAATATGGTTTATAGTCAATATGTGATGGAGCATAACTTGATCTTAGAAGGCAGTGCTGAGCTATGTGTTAGCTTACCCTCTTACATGATGCCTAGCTATCCTGTTTTTGTGGAAGGCAAGCTCGTTAGTGAGACGGGTGAAGATACCGATATGACTTATCAGTTTTATACCGACAGTAATACATCGGTTAATTATTACAAAGTGAGTATTCCTCTGTGGACTAAACAAAATGTACGTGCAGATTACCAGCCTAATCAAGATGGTGGCCAGTTTTATTTTCCACCCTATAAAAATGCGAGAGTTTTGATTGGTTTAGGCTTCAATTATGCCTTTATAGACTCATTTCTCGATTGGGGAACGGGCACGGCCTTACCGATGGATTCGCAGGGTAATCAATTAGTGATGGGTAAGTCTGCGACCAGCCAGAATATTATTAAACATAACTATGTTGATAGTAAGGCCGAATTGCAAATTCAGCGCACTCAGGATAAAGATACGGAATTATTGCAATTTTCCGATGGTTATATTCTCCTGCAAACTTTGCAAGGAAGCTAAACATGGCTTTTGTTTGTAAAGTTGAATTAGACCAAACCAAGGGGCTTACCCTAACTGTTATCAACGCCGATGGTAATATTACGCAGACGGCAACCTTTGATGGCACGACTATTACTCATACCTGTAAAGGTGCCGATGCGACTAGCACTATTAAGCAGACTTCAACTGATATTACTATAGCGTGTACTAATTTTACGGTTAATGCCGATACTATTAGCTGTACATCAACCAAAAACACCACCCATACTGCCCAAGGAACATTTGGTATTAATAGCACCAAAGATACGACTATAAAGTCATCTGCGAATTTGACTGCATCAGCAACCGATACCGTAAGTATGACAGGTGCAGATTTTTCGGCAACAGGGAAAAGCACAGCCAAAGTAACGGCTGCTACCACGACTATTAATGGTGATCAGAAAGCCAGTGTTACTGGTGCATCATTGGCATTAAAGGCAACAGCCGATGCCACTCTGCAAGGCGCTACTGTTAAAGCGGCCGCAGATACCACTATGAATGTTCAAGGCTTGACTACAACGGTTAAAGGTACAATGACTAATATCCAGGGTAGCCTGATACAACTAGGATAAGGATAATGAGTCTCGACAATACACAATACAGAGCATTTTTAGAAGAGCTGCAAGATTTAGCCGACTTTCGTTTGACATACTCGCTAGATAATCCAAACGCTGGCTTAGAAGGCGATGATCCTGATGTTAAACGCATTATTGAAGCATTAGCCTTTTTTGGTGCCCGTACTCAAGTGGCTGCTTTACGCAGTTTGGATACTAGCAGTCGACGCTTGTATCAACAGTTTTTTTCTTACTTACTAAGTCCCTTGGCAGCAATGGCCATTGCTCAGGTCAAGCCTACCGGACACCTTACCGAAGTTCTTAATATACCAATAGGAACTGAACTTGGTTTGCAGCCCGATAAAGGGGGACGAATCATGTTTTCTACTACGCGTTCATTGCGCATATTGCCTATGAGTCTTGAGACAGTAAAGCAAGCGCTGGGCTCTGAGCAAGGTTGTCGGTTGTTATTGACATTCCAGGCTAATTATCAACTAAACGAACAACCGGAAACGGTTAGTTTACATATTAATTATTTAAATGATCTGTCGCTGTCACTCAAGGTCTGGCAATTTTTAAAACGGTCATTGACCAGTGCGAGTGTACAGTTTGGTAGCTATGATGCGGAGATAAAGGGGGCGGACTGTCAGTTCAGTTTAGGTATTCCTCCTATTGATATAGCGACTGATGAATGGCGTCATCCTATGGAGGCTGAACGCTATTATTTTCATTTTCCGCAACAAGAGCTATATCTGGATTTAGAATTGCCTAGCGCACCTCGTAATTGGAAACAATTTACAGTGGTTTTAGATTGTGATCAGCCTTGGCCACGTCAGCTTCGCTTGAATCGGAATATATTTCATTTATTTACCGTGCCTTTAGTTAATAATCAGCGTATCCAGGCCCAGCCGATTACTTGTGATGGCAGTCAAGAGCGCTATGCGATCAGACATCCAGAGCCACAATTTGGTTTTATGTTGCAGAAAGTGCTGGGTGTTTATGAAGCCAGCGAGCAAGGCGTGTTACCTTTACGGCCGGGTATATTGGCCGGAGGTAATGGCTCTTATGAAATAGAGAAAGGTCCTGTACAAGAAGGTGGCGGTTATTTATATTGGTTGATACCTCATTTTCCAGAGGCATTCGAACAACCTCGTATACTCATGGTTGATGCGTTATGGCAACAGCCTTGGTATGATCAGATTTTGGAAAGTCCTTATACTTTACATGCTTTTCGTCGACAAATGCAGGGGGTGGAATGGGAGCTTTTGGATACGGCCAATCCTCATGTAGAAAACAATCAGTTGGATAATATTAGTCGATATATTCATCTTTTGACTATCATGCATCATACTTGCCTTAATGGTCAGGATGTCAGTGATATTTTGTTAGCTTTAGGTAGTATTTCGAAAGGACACTTTCAGCAAGTTTTCAATAGATTAATTGAAATTCGTTTGGATGAAGAGCCCTACGGGGAGGGGAGTCACACTCAACAAATTTATTATTTGCAGTTTAAACCTCAAGTGGATGGTGATGAATTAATCGAAAGTTTTGTTCATCATGTAGGATGTGTACTCAATATATGGCTGGCCAATGCGTTAGTTGAAGCGCGTTGGGAAATTCTAGATGAAACGATTAACAGCAGTGCCGGTGAGTGATATGAATTACAATTTATGGAAAATGATAGGCACTTTTAATGGCTTTCTATTGCCTTTGCGAGAAGCTCATGATCAATCCACTATGGTGACGATAGATTTAGTGGAATTACGCAGTCAGTTACGTTCTCAATTAGAGGAGCTGCGTGGCGTCATTACCGAGCAATATTCAGAGCGTGATGCTTATTTCGTTATTTTCCCACTGACCGCACATTGTGACGAAATGGTTAAAATGAAGATTTTGGATACTCAGCATTTGGAATGGCCGCCTTTGCAACAAGAATTGTATCAAGTGGCCGATGCCGGCGATTTGTTCTATGAATTACTCGATAATGCGCTGACTAAACCAGAGACCTTACCTTTAGTTTATGAGGTTTATTATTTTTGTCTGCAGGATGGTTTTTGTGGCCGATATAGTCTTAATCCTGACAGGGTGACTGATTATTTAGAGAAGTTAAAAGCACATATACGCTTACAACCGATAACAATAACCCCGATAATATCGACGTCGATAAAACGCAGTCATTTTCGTATTCCTGATTATAGTTATTATATGTGCACTGCGTTACTGTTGTTATCGATCTATTCTTTTCTTACTCATCTGGCCGATACGTGGAAGCCGATCTAATATGATGACTTCACGGATTGACGAATTATTTTCTGCTGAAAACTTACGTCAGAACTGGCAGAGACAAATCATATCTGACAATGACCCTTTACCGATTGCGCTTAATCGGGCTATTCACGCCAAATACCAAAAATTACAGCAATTGCTTGTTAGAAAGTATGAGGATATCTCCTGCTTATCCGTTAATTTTGATGAGCTAACAGAGGCAATTAATCAAACTTATCCACTGGAAGGCCCGAGTTTAGTGGTTGAGGCTAAAGATAAAGAGCGGCTTGTTAGTATGTTGGAGCAACTGGAAACTTTAGTGTGGGCCATGAGTTTGTCTAAAGGTAGGTCTTAATGAGCTTGCTGGAAACACGTATTGTAGAAAATAGTTGGCGATTTGATCCCATTAATTTGCTGACATTATTAGCTCATATTGGTTATGGCATGGAAGATATTTTGTTTTGCAGTCATTTTAGTACGTGTTCGCAATCGCGATTAATTCAGTCTGTCGAATTTAGAGGCTCACCTAAAAAAGTCCTTATTACGCTTAATCTAGGTTTATTGGGCGGGCAAAGTCTATTACCTAATTATTTATTTAAGTCGGTTGATGATAATGTCATTGAGGATCAACGCTTCTCTGAGTTCTTTGGTTATTTTGACGATAGATTATTGCGCCGCTATTTGTTAGCAATTTATCCTGAGCATGATCAAGCGCTTGATCCGAGTTGGGAGATTAGAAAAAAAGCATCGTTACAAACTCTAAAGTTAAATAGTATCGCTAGCTTACATTGGTTGTCGCAACTGGTTTTTCCTGAATTACAGATTAGGGCAAAAAAAGTAACGTTACATAGACATATGGATTTAGGTGCACCTATTTTGGGGAAAACCCAGTTAGGTTACCAAGCGGTATTGGGAAAGATAAAAAAAATACCCGTGGCGGGAGTGCGTATTACGCTTATTAGTGATGAAGATAACTTTGCTAATAACCAACCTTGGCCTGATGAAGTTGAGCGCCGATTGCAAGAACTGATGTTTCCGATTTTGCAGGGTATAGATTTAGATTTGGAGCTTTGGCTAATGATAAGAAACCAAAGTACTAGCTTGAGCTTAAAAGCTAATAGTTATTTAGGCTATGAAAATATAGTAGGCGATGCCGATCAGATCCGGCAAATCAGAATTTTTTCGGGACGGTTATACGATTGGCATTAAGGACAACACAACATGAATATTGAGTTATTACAAGGTCAACTTGAGGTCATTGAAACTTTACGTTTTGATTCTACTGATCCTAGGCTAGATGAAATTGCGACTTTGGCTCAGGCTGGAGAATATACCGAAGCGGCCCTTCTTAGTGAAATTATTTTGACGTCTGGTATTTATGATGTCAGGTTGATTTGTTATTTTCTTTATGGCTACTGGCTAGAGCGCGGATTAGTTAACCTTGTTGAGGTCGTCGACAGTTTAAATAATATTATTGTCAAAAATTGGGATGCCCTAGGACCTATTAATAAACGAGAAAAAGTCTTTGAAAAAAGTCTGGAATGGCTACTTAAGCAACTATTAAAAAAGATACAATATGAAGAAGGTAAGAATACTGCATTGTGGCAAGAATGGAAAATAGATATTAATGCCGATCAGATAAATCAAATCCTGCAATTGGGTGGTGTATTGCGTTTAAGTCTTAATCATCAATTTGAAGATAATGCAGGTACTTTAGTTGATTTATGGAGCAAGATAGAACAATGGTTGCGGGTATTCCAACAAATTGAATGTCATTCATCAGAGCCTGATTCTGAATCAGAAATGTTGGCTGCTTTAAGCCTTGATGAAATTGTTCCCAGCGAAATAATTAATACGTCAATAAGACCTTTAACAAATACTGAATTGGCCCTAGAAAGTTCCTATCACATGGATTTGTTACTAAAGAAATTAGCAGCCTTTGAACGACTGATTGAAGAAGGAAAGTTTACTAAAGCAGCATTAATAGCAGAGGATATTAATCAAGCAGTAAGCAATTTCGATCCAAAAATTTATTTTCCCAACGTGTTCGAAACGTTTGTCAGGCTGCAAGCGCTTAATTTTGAAGAGTTGGCAGCTTATGCTTATCAGCGGGATGAGCAGTATTGGCAGATGATGCAAGATTGGTTAAAAGTTGATATAGATAGTTTTATAAAGTCTTAGGAGGCATGTTATGGGTTTTTTAGTAACGGGTAATGCGGTTCTTGCTTGTACTTTTGGTGCAGCCCCCTCAACGTTTCAAACATTACCAACCAATAAGGTGATGGTCAATATGCCTGCAGCTAATATTATTGATAATATACCTCTGCTTAATGTTTTACCTTTTGGTGTGTGTACGAGTATTGCAAATCCGATGGTGATAGCGGCGACTGCTGCGGCTATGGGCGTGTTGACACCTATGCCTTGTATACCAATGACAGTAGCGCCTTGGATTGTTGGTAAACCGACCATATTAATTGGTAGTATGCCTGCGCTCAGTGATGACAGTAAATTGATGTGCATGTGGGGTGGTTGCATCAGCATCAATTTTGCCGGTCAAGTTAAAGTTATGCTCTGATGATATTTGCTTTAAACTTTTATCGAGCCGTTTATGTGGAAAGATGATTCTACAGGCTCTTGGTCGGCTGCCGGCTTTGCTTTCATTGAAAATACGTTATGGCAGGAAAATCGAAAATCTCCCGTCGATTTAGCTTGGTTAGAACAAAGTTGGAAGGATCCGACTGGATTTGGATTAGCATTACATGCTTATTGGCAACGGCGAAAAGGTAGTTCTTCTAAAAGTGTGCCTTGGGCTCGATATGATTTTTATCATGATGTACTAGTGCAACAAAAAGATCAAACGGCTACAGCTTTCATTTGGTTTGAACACGATAGTTGGCATAATTGGTCTTATGCAGAGCTAGATCAAGCCGTTAATAGCTTGGCAGCAACTTGGGAAACCGTCGGGGTGCAGCCAGGGGAAACGCTAGCTATTTTATATCCTCAAGGGCCGCTATGGTTAATGGCTATATTGGCCGGATTAAGATTGGGTTTAGTGGTGACACTCTTACCTCCGCAAGGCAATGCCTTTGTGAATCGTCGCCTTAATAATTTGGATCCAGATTGGTTGGTGATGGATCAATTGTATAAACATCAAATTGAGGCGATTTGGTATGAAAGAGTATTGCCTAATACCTTGTCTTCTACCTTACCGACACGACGATCCTATGATTATCTAGGCACAGCTGCGGTCGTGCAGTGTTTTGACCCAACCAGTGCAAGCCCCGATATAGTCTGTCAGGTGGATGCTGATAGTCTTTATTTAAATGCTATTCGAGATGGGACTTTTGCTTTAGGTATTAAGCCTGGAGACCGATGTGCCGCACCTGGTTGGCATGGTTTGGAAAGTCAACCGGCGTTGATATTGTCCGTTTTATTGTGTGGCGGTGCTTGGGTACACATTAACTTTTCTGATCTGAAAAAAGCACCAGAACGACTGATGGAACAATCCATTGATGTATTAGGTGTGAGTCGAAGTTTACGAGATTTACTCATGGATAAGCCATCGGCAAGTGAAAATTCTTGGCGCTATTGGTTTCGTCATCCTGCCGAATCGGCTGATTTTTATTTATGGCAAGATTTTATCGAGGATTTGCAATTACAAAATAGTTATTCCGGTAATGTGTTATGTAATGCCGCTAGAGGTGGAGCTATTTTGTTTTCGCCTCGGCGACGTGGCCAGTCTCATCATATGGTCTTACCTGCTGCAGGTTTGTGTTGGCAACTGGGTATCATTGATGCACCCGATTTGCCTAGTGTTGACGGTTGGGGGCGACTAGCTTTAGGTATAAAAAAAGATGAAGACGTCACTTGGGCCGATACACCTTATATAATTACACCCTATTTAAAGGTCTGGAATTATTTAGGCCAGTATCCTCGAGGTCGAGCCGGACGTACTTATCCTAATCAAGAGGTTCTGGAATTACTGGCTGATAAAGTTCAATATTTGGCATTAGTTGAAGCTTCCGTACATGGCGGTGATGCTGATTCGCGGCAGATGCTATTGGCCTTTGGCCCAAATGTTGATACCGTAGCCATACAGACGTGCATTGAAACTGAATTAGGTCATGAGTTTTTGCCTGATCGTATTGAATGGTTGCCGTTATTACCGCAACGAAATGAGGAGGGTGGCGCGGATCAAGATTGGTGTCAGTTTCATTATTTAACGGGGGAACTGTATCGTAGGCAACGTAGTGATATTTATCGTTGTTTGTCGGATTTGAAGCAGATGGTTTTAGAATAAAGCCGGTAGCTTTAAATATCCTAGGCTGGGTATACCCGATGCAGCCATAAATGCTATATGAGGTTTAGAAACGAATTAGGGGATTAGATCATGCCTAGCAATTATGATAAAGTCAGAACTTGCGTTGAACTATGCCGTTTTTCTTATAAAATGTATGCACAAATACTCAAGATTCCGTTTTATCCCTTTTTTGAAGCCAATGCGAAGCATACTTGCTCTGCTTTGGAGATAACGTGTGAACGAAGATGAGTTACATTCACGAGCAACAGTAAGGCAATATTTATCTCCAGCGGGTCACGATATCCGTAACTTTGACCCGATAAAATATCGCTTGGATATTCCCCTAGAACCCTAGTAGGAGTAGTGTCTATCGTGAGAGTGAAATTGGTAAATATATTGTATTCGTACCTAGAGCATGGGATAAAAATAGGTGCGTATGCATGGTTTAGCATAGGCGGCGCAAGCATCTTTAGCATTAGGCATTGATGATTCACTCAGTTTTGCATTTATGAGGTGAATCCACCTTTACTATCAACTGCAACTTTAACAAAATAATAGAAGAAAGCCATTATCATGATCATTGAGAAATTTAATCTAAAAGCACAAGAATGTATTGAGCGTGCCTGTCGTTTAGCGGTTGAAAAAGATCATGGTATGGTTACGCCTTGGCATCTTTTGGCGATTCTTTTAGCAACTAGCGATATTGGCAGAAGTTATTTAGAGCAAGCTAATATAGATTTGGTTAGACTGAGTCTTGCTGTTGATGGACAGCTTATTGTGCAGCCGAAGGCTTTAAAAAATACTCAACAAACTCCGATTAATCGTGAGTTAGAGCGCTTATTTATTTACGCTGAACAAGTCTCGGTGCGTATGTCTGATAAATATATGGGAATTAATCACTTATTGTTTGCCGTATGGGGGGTGGAAGAGCTGATGGCTGTCTTGACAGAGGCGGGCGGCACTAAAGAAGCCTTTATTAAAGCACAAGAATCGTTGCCGAAGACGGGATATAAGAGTCGAGAAAGTTCTGGTGAATTTGAATATTTAGCTAAATATGCTCGTGATTTAACAGAACTCTCTCGACAAGGTGCATTAGATCCTGTCATCGGTCGCATCGATGAAATTGATTTAGCTATCCAAGTGTTGTGTAGGCGCATTAAAAATAACCCCATTATTATTGGTGAACCTGGTGTAGGTAAAACGGCTATTGTTGAAGGTTTAGCGCAGCGTATTGTCGCTGGTGATGTGCCCAAGGATTTAATCGGTTGTTCAGTTTTAGCGATAGATATGGGTTTATTGATCGCCGGTGCTAAATTTCGAGGTGAATTTGAGGAACGCTTTAAACGTTTATTACAGGAAATTACCGATGCTGGCAATGTTATTGCCTTTATTGATGAAATACATAATGTGGTGGGCGCTGGTAAAGCGGAAGGCTCTATGGATGCGGCGAACCTACTAAAGCCGGCCTTAGCTCGCGGAGAAATTCGTTGTATCGGAGCGACGACTCATGAAGAGTACCGTAAACATTTTGAAAAAGACTCGGCTCTGATTCGTCGCTTTCAAGTTGTGCGCGTTGATGAGCCTGATGATGAAACTACCTTAATGATTTTGCGTGGTATCAAAGAAAAATATGAAATGCATCATGGTATACGCATTACTGAAGCAGGTTTGTTAGCAGCTGTACGTTTTTCTAGGCGATATATTGCCGATCGTTTTTTGCCTGATAAAGCCATTGATCTAATTGATCAGACTGCAGCAACCGTGCGTATAGCATTGTCTGCTAAACCTGCTGAATTAGAAGCTTTGGATCGACGATTAGTGGCCTTGGAAATAGAAGGCTATTCACTGGCCAATGAGTTATCGGAAATTCGTAAACAACAGGTTTATAACGAACTGGTCGAATTACGTCAAAAAAGTATCGCCATGACCGAACGTTGGGAGCGTGAAAAACTAGCCATGACAGAAGTGCAAAGCACTCGTAAATTATTGGAAGACGCTAGATTGGAAATGGAACAGAAAATTCGTGAGGAAGATTTTGTACGGGTTGCCGAATTACAGCATAAAGTGATTCCGCAAGCGGAAAGAACCCTCGCTGAATATGCTGATATCGATACCTCAGAAATGAGTGCTCAGAAAAACTTTATTGATGAACAGGATATTGCAGCGATGGTCGCTAGGTTGACAGGTATTCCGGTTGCTAAGATGCTTGATTCTGAACAACAACGCTTATTGCAATTGGAAAGTCACTTGCGGGAGAGAGTGGTAGGCCAAGAAGAGGCTGTTGCCGCAGTCTCTAAAGCTATACGACGAGCTAGGACTAACATCCAAGATGCTAATCGCCCACTAGGGTCTTTCTTGATGTTGGGGCCAACGGGAGTGGGTAAAACCGAGTTGGCAAAAACACTGGCTCAATTTTTGTTCAATGATGATCGGGCCATGATTCGTATTGATATGAGCGAATTTATGGAGAAACATTCGGCAGCTAGGCTTACTGGAGCACCTCCAGGCTACGTGGGTTATGAAGAAGGTGGTTTATTGACTAACCAAGTACGTAGTAAGCCTTACAGTGTGATTTTATTCGATGAAGTGGAAAAAGCCCATCCAGATGTATTTAACTTATTTTTACAGGTATTAGATGAGGGACGTCTCACCGATAGCCAAGGTCAATTAGTTAATTTTACTAATGCCCTTATTTTAATGACCTCTAATTTAGGATCTGAATATATAGAGCCGGTAGAAACTGAAGAAGAGCAGCAAAACATGCAATCCTTGATTATGGAAAAAGTGCGAGGCCATTTTCGACCTGAGTTTCTGAATCGACTGGATGATATTTTAATATTTCGTCAATTGACTTTAGAAACCATGCGCCCCATTACTGATATTCAATTGCAGCGCTTGGCTAAGTGCTTGCTAGATCGTGATATTCAATTAGAGGTTGATGATGAGACCTGTAATAGCTTAGCGCAATGGGGATACAATCCCTTATATGGTGCGCGGCCTTTAAAAAGAGTTATTCAAAATAAATTGCAAGATCCATTAGCTGAGTTGTTGCTTAATGGAGAGCTTTGCGATGGACAGCGAGTTGCAATTAGTGTCAGCGATGGAGAATTGGTATTTACCTGTATTGGTGGAGATATTTATTCAGATGATACCGACATACCCTCTGAGAAAAAGGTGTATTAAATGGATTCAGAGTCTTCATGGGGTACGTTTGTCTCGATAGTTTACGCATTAAGCGGGTGGGCATGGCTAGGTTTAGCAATAGTTTTTATATTGCTAGGTGTGTTGAGTTTTTTAATATGGAAACGTAAGTACAGCAAAGAAGTCAATAAGCTGGAGATTCCTGAGCTCACAGTTCCCAGTAAGTTGCTATTACCAATTAACAGTTTAGTTGATATATGGCATTCTTTTGTAAAGAGTATTCCGTGGCGACTACGATCAAATGCCCTGAGTCAGCCATTTTCTTTGGTTATAGGTGATGCAGGTAGTGGTAAAACAGGCATTATTGATCGCTATGCTGATTGGCAAGGGCAAGATTTTCGTTTTCACCCTAGTGCCGTCGATGAAAGTTTGCTGCAAATCTATTTGGGCGCTAAATCATTGGTACTGGAATTTAGTTCATCACTGCTTTATGACACCAGTACTGCAGCTTATGATGCATTAAAAAAATTATGGCAGCGATTGCCCACAAGTCCTCAAGTATTAATGGTTATTGATGCGACGACCTTGCTGACACCTCAAACTGAATCCTTGCATCAATTAGGGTATGCATTATTTGGTAAATTGAAAGTATTTAGTGAGTTAGAGGGTAAGTCTCTACCTCTTATTTTGGCTTTGAGCCATATGGAGAAGGTTGAGGGCTTCGTAGAATTTTGTGTTTTTTTAGGAGAGGCTGGCATTCCTTTACAACTAGATTTTCCTGAAGGAGATGGCATCAACCATATAGAATCTTGTTTAGATGATTTTCAGCAACATCTGCATAGGGCGCTGGTAACACGTCCCGCTCAGGAATACCTTAAAATAGTTGCGTTTCTTAATGACGTGTCTCGATTATTTAGAGTTTTGGTTGATTTTTTGCGTATAGCTGGATTGGAACAGGGCGTTGACGCTCCTGCTGTAGTTAGGCTTTGCTTATTGTCCGAACAAGTAAATAGTCTTGGTTGTCAGCCTTTTACTCTGCCTGTCGGAATAGAACAGCGCCCGCGATTAGCATTAAATAATCATGCTAAATATGCATTGGGATTAGCTTTGGCAGGCTTGATCTATTTAAGTGGTAGTTATAGTTATCAGCAGTATCTGGTTGCTAATGCCTATGAAAATATTAAAGATATATCTTACACGCCAGTAGAGGCTTATTCAGAAAGAATTAGTCCTTTATTTATTGATTTTAGTAGTAATTTGAATAAAAATGCTTTATTGAGCTTTATGCCTGCCTTTTTTGAAAAAGCACAACAAAAAAATAATTACCTATTGATAGCAGGAGTTCGTAAATATTATTTATTGCCGGTATTAAAACAATTGCAAAATGAACCGAACGCTAATTTTAAAACTATTCGCTGGTTTACCCTGTTATATTCGACGCCAACTAATGAAATGGGTGAAATTATAAAGAGACATCCAGATAAAAATCCTGTAGATATGATTAAATATGGATCATTAATTAATGATTATATTAGCTACAATACCCATACCGAAGATTTGGATTATTTGCTAAATGAAATTACCTATAATACATCTCAGGGATACTTAGAAGACGAATTGCCTTGGGTAGCGTTATTTCACAATTTTCAGGGAATACTGAAAAAACCATTTATTCAGCAAGCTGAGTTTAAAGAGCTACAAGAACAATTAGTGCCATTTTTGCAGTTTATTGATGTCTTGGGATATAGCAGCAAGAATGACGAGGAAATTATGTGGCTGAAAAAGCATACTAATTTACACTATGATTTTACGGATAAATCGAATTTACGCCAAAAAAGTATCAGTCAATTATTAATATTGGTAAGTCATCTAAAATTGAACGCCATTGATAATTGTTCTGTCACTGCGTCTTTGAGCGAATGTTTATCCATGGTGCAAGTAATAGCGAATGCTAAAATAGACAGTGACTCTTCTGACATGGAAATTAATTTGGGAGGGGAGCATTTTTCGTTTACGTCTAAGCAATGGAGCGAGTTAATTATACGTAGTCGGGTGACAATGATGCTCCGTAATTTGATAGTTACCCACAGAAATAACGATGGCTGGATCTTTTTTTCTTCAGCATCTATTTATACGAATGTAGAAATGAACTCATCTAATAACGACGGTGTAATTTTTACGCGTAATGCGCGTATTGATGGACGTTTGACAATTGATGCATTTGAGCAAAATGTTAAGCCAGCCATTATGGCTTTAACGGATATTGTCGCTAACTTACCAATTGATATTAATGAGAAAAAGAATTTCAATGCTTTTGTACTTAAAAATCTTGATGCTTACTCTGATCGTTATGTCAGTTCTTATTTGAATTACTTTAAGGAATTTCAGATAGATATTGATTCCACTTGGGGATTGAATTATGTTCTACATGATTTACAGGAGCCTAATGCTCAGTTATTAAATGTCTTAGTGCAGATTAAGAACAATACGGCATTAACTTTGCCTGCATCAGTTGGTTTTCAATCATTTGCACAAAAATTGATAGTATTTCGTTTTATTCAGCAATTAATGGAGGAAAAAAATGGAATTTATCCAGAGTTTCAAAAGTACCAATTGCTGATGGCACAAATGCAACAAGAAATGAGTACGCATGAACCTTATGAGCAAAAAAAGACGACAGGTGATAGTGATGAGGCTTTAAAGGCCGCATTGTCTCCGCTAGGTAGGCTTGCATGGTCTATGCAACTTAATGAAGAGGGTTCGTACCTGAAATTAACTAAAAGCTGGCTACAAAAACTGGGTATTCAGGCTGATTGGCAGCAGCCATTTCTGGCTCCGGCGCAAAAGGTTAAGGAGTATGGTACTGCTGAAATTAATCGTAATATTGCGGGTATTTGGGCTGATATTTGGGATTCAAATGTAGCTCCGTTATTGGTTAAATTCCCTTTTACTGAGAATGCTGCTCCCGATAATGAATTGACTGTAGATGATTTAATGAAAACTTTTCATCCTAAACAGGGCTTATTTTGGGATACTTTTCATCAATATTTGGCCCCTTTATCTAAATTCAGTAATGGTGTATGGATCAGGCAGCATGAATTGTCGACTAACCTAGTATTACCTAATAATTACTTGTCTAGACTTAATGCTATACAAAAATTGACTACTAAGCTATGGGACAGTCAAGGCAATCCTAAGCCCTTAGATATATTAGTTAAGCCTGGTTTATTACCAACTTTTGATAATAGACAGATTCCTAAAGCACCTTTAGTTTCTTTATCTTATTTACGACAAGGCAATGCTTCGGTATTGGGCTTTAATCAACAGGCTGAGTGGCAGAAATTTCCTTTGGAATGGTGGCTAGTTCAGCCGGTAGAGGTTGGTATGGAATTTCGTAAAGATGTAGATCCGACTCGAGTTTATACTGATATGGTTGTGGATGATTCTAATTGGAATTTTTTTAAGTTGTTGCAGCGGGGACATATCGCTGAAACACAACGTTATCGATGGTCATTGGCTCATCCTAATTTCCCCAAGCAACCATTAAATCTTGAATTTTTGATTCAGGGTAATCCCTTGGCTATTTTTAGCGATGTTGCAGGGAGTTAGGTGATGTTATATCGATTTTTCTGGAAAATTATTGTGCTAGCAATTGCTGTTTTGCTAAGTTCTTGCTCCAGCGCACCAACTCCTCCGCCAGATTTGGTTTTTAATGTTAAGCCAGCAATTCAAGCTAATAATGGTGGTTTATTTTATTTTGTGGTGCGTAAAGCTAACGAAAAGCAATTCATGTTGGAAACTTATGCGGATGTTGCCAGCAAAGCTTTTTCTGATCCACCCGATGCTGATAGTTTAGGCGTTTTTTCTATAGTTCCCGGCAGCAAGCAAGAATGTAAAGTTAGTCAACCCGCACAAGGTACTGTTGCTTTATATTTTTTACTAACTCAGCCTGGCGGCCAATGGAAGAAATTAATTGCTATGCCTTTTCAAGAAAGCTATGACATTAAAATAAAAGCCAATAATCAGGTTCTAATTAGTGAGCATAAGTCTTGGTATTCGTTGTTTTAAATCTGATAAGAGAGCATCATGCTTTGTCCG
>CAIVYW010000161.1 GCA_903910205.1 uncultured Methylococcaceae bacterium
CGACCGGCATTGGGTGCTTATATAGCGTCGTTTGGGCGCATCCAAACGTTTCGATGGGGTTGCAAACCCCGACCGGCATTGGCGCATCCAAACGTTTCGATCGGGGTTGCAAACCCCGACCGGCATTGGGGCTACACGGCTAGGCTTACCCCTTAAGCCTTTGTCTGCGCGTAGGAGAACCCCGCCTAAAAGTGAATGATTAAGCTAAACTGTCCCGCTTTAATTTGCTTGCAATAAGGCAAGCACATCTTCACAGCTAATGATTTCTTGGTGACTATGGATAAGAGTGTTGGCGAGTGTTGTTATCGCCTGCCAGTTTTCACTATCACTAATAAAATTACCGGCATCTATGAATAATTCATTTAATTTTTCTTCTTGCCGTAGCTTATCTTTGGAATAACAGCCTAAGTATTCCCAAGCCAAAGCTAGGTCCGCATCACCGCCATAATTTTTTAAGGCTTTTAAATCGATTAGCTGATAATTAAATTGCTCGTTGTCACGTATATATGACTGCTTAGCTTCCGCTAAAGGACCAATGAGCAAGTTAACAACGTCGGTATCAAAGGCCACTTGATACTCTCTTATTAAGGGCGCGATATTTTCATCAAGACTGATTAATTTATGCGCTACGTCATCGACATTATCAATCAGTGATTGGATTAAACGCCCCCCCTCAACTCTTGCCATACTATGCTCAGAGTCAATAGATGAGCGACTAAATCCACCTAGATGACGAGTATCTTTTAAAACAATTTGAAAAAAAACCGGCGGCTGTTGCCTTGCGCGGTTATTTAAACAAATGGCAACAGCATGTCCCGCCTCATGAAAGGCAATGCTTTGTTTCATATTGTGTACGGTTCTATGGCTTAACTTATTACGTTTCATGTTGACTAGAAAGCGAATGGGGCGAATGATTTATACATTGCAGACACGTTGAGCCGATGTTTTAAACAAAACAACTCTCTAACATCAATAGAAAACAGCTTACACAGCACTAACTTAAGGTAACCACTATTATAGGATGTGCTACACGTTGCTCTGCACATCCCATAGCGGGTATTTTATTGCTTGCAAGTGACCTAAGACTTGAGGCTAGCTGAGTTCTGAATGCGCATTCTATATAAAGCCCTATAAACGCACAATACGTAGAAATACCTACATCAAGTCAGCTACCCACTTAAGCATAGGTATTTACACAAGTTTTATTTATCGTTCCCAAGCAGGAACGACAACATTGTGCTGATGGCCGACAGGGGCGTATTGCATACGCCTTATAAAATACGCCCTATAACATTGAACTTTCGATAAGTGGGCGTATGCAATACGCCCCTACGGTCGCAGGACGCTGAAATAGACCCCAACTTTAGTCCTCTCCTTTCCTAAATGACGCCACATTTATTTGTGTAGATACCTATGGGTCAGGGGAGAGGACTAATGTAAATCACCGTTCTAAATACTGGGATTCGTACCTCATCCCGTCTTAAGTGGCTAGCCGATGGCCGCTATAGCCGTAAAAGACAATATAGGCATAGCACAGCGCGGGGATGATAAAGGCGTTTTGTATGCCGACGTTATCGGCAAAGACACCTTGTAACAGAGGAAGTAGGGCACCACCGACGATGGCCGTACATAAGATACCTGAACCTTGGCGAGTATGCTTTCCTAAGCCATTTATAGCTAAAGAGAACAGGGTTGGAAACATAATGGAGTTACACAAGCCGACAGCAAGCACCGCCCACATAACGAGGTATCCTGTACCCATAACAGCGGTTAATACCAAGACAACAGCGGCCAGTGCATTAAAAGTCAGTAGCTTAGCCGCCGCTACTTTTTGCATCATCGCGGCCCCCAAAAAGCGCCCAGCCATAGCGCCCCCCCAGTAAAAGGAGGCGTATTTACCGGCCTCTACAATGGATAAGTCGGCAACCGTAGGTTCGGTCAGAAAATTAATTAAAAAACTACCAATGCAGACTTCGGCACCGACATACATAAAAATACCCACCGCTCCTAAGACCAAATGCCGATAAGCCCAAGCGCTGGCTTTATCTTCATAAGGGCTAGACGTTATCTTATCAAGCGCGGAGGTATCTAAGGCTTGAATATCAGGCAATTTGATGAGCGTAAACACAATCGCCATCAGCAGTAGCAGTGCAGCAAGACCTAAATAGGGGATTTGTACCGCAGCGGCCTGTAAGGCTTGATAGCTCGTTAATTGCAGGCTATTTAGTTGAGCCATGTCTTCGGCACTTTTAACAGCCGTCGCCAACACCATGAGCGCCCCAAAATAAGGTGCAATAGTGGTACCTAGTGAATTAAAGGCTTGCGTGATTGTTAAGCGACTTGAAGCTGTTTTGGGCGACCCTAATAAGGTCACATAAGGATTAGCGGCCACTTGCAGTAAGGTAATACCAGAGGCTAACACAAATAAAGCCACTAAAAATAGCGCATAGCAGTGCTGACTGGCGGCGGGATAAAACAATAAACAACCTAAACTGGCGATGCTTAAGCCCGTGACTATGCCGGCTTTATAGCTTATTTTTTTAAGTAAATAACCGCTAGGAACGGAGACTACAAAATAGGCGGTAAAAAAACAAAACTGCACCAGCATGGCTTGGGTATAGCTGAGCGTAAACACGGCCTTTAAATGCGGTATTAAAATATCATTTAAACAGGTGATAAAACCCCAGATAAAAAACAAGGTTGTTAATAAGGTTAACGATCCAGCATAGGAGGGTTGTTGTGTAGCGGTGACTTTAATCATTAGAGAGTAGCCTTAAGGTTTATTAAGTATCAAGCGGGCCATTTTTATCACCCTACCAGTGTCCTCGGAGTAAAACAGCTTCAGCTGTTTTAAAAGCAATAGCTGAAGCTATTGCACTCCAGACAAGTGGTAACTTTAAGGTTTATTAAGCGTAAAGCTTACCGTTTCATTACCGACCCTAATCTTAAATTCGCCGGGCTCTATGACTCGCTTAAGATCAACACCGATAAAAGATAAATCCTCTGGCTTTAAGCTAAAGTGTAGTGTTTGTGTTTGCCCTGCGGCTAGCTCTACTTTCTTAAACGCTTTTAACTGTCGACTAGGTCTAGTGACGCTGGCCGCTACATCATTAAGATAGACCAATACCGTTTCTTTACCGCTGATTAAGCCGGTATTTTTAACGTCTACACTAAGCTCAACAGTGTCCCCCCAGTTAATGGTATCGCTAGCCAATTTAAGAGCACTGGTTTGAAACGAGGTATAACTTAAACCATGTCCAAATGCGTACAAAGGATGATAGACATTGCTTTCATAGCTCTCAATCGGCTTATGATCATATAAAACGATATCGTTGGACTCTCTAGGATACGAAATAGGTAATTTGCCATTCGGGTTATAATCGCCATACAGAATATCAGCGATGGCTGCACCGCCTTCCATACCCGGCAAAAAGCCTAAGATAACCGCTGAGGCTAATTCAGCTTGTTCGGTAATAATGCGCGGCCTACCACCGGTCATTATTAAAATAACAGGCTTACCGGTGGCTAACATGGCATCTGCTAATTTGACTTGCGCGGCCTCAAGGTTTAACGAACCTATGTTGCCGACTGTTTCTGTATAAGGCTTTTCTCCTAAACATAGCACAATCACATCGACATTTTTAGTCGCATCCAGTGCGGCTTGTTTATCAACCACGTTATTTTCTAGGTAAGTAACCTTGCCTGTGGCTTTCTTTTGTATGGCCTTAAACAGCGTTAATTTATCTTTTGGATATAAACTTTCATTATCACCTTGCCACGTCAGCGTCCAACCACCGTTCATCACACTTAATAGCTTGGCATTGGGGCCTGCGACTAAGACATTGGCGTTCTTTTTTAAGGGCAAACTCTGCTGTTCATTTTTGGCCAGTACGATAGACTCTCTGGCGGCTTGGCGATTAATCTCGGTAGCTTGCCCTGTCGCAAAATGTTCAGCTTCGGACAATAAGGCTGACGGTGCATTAAATAAGCCGGCTCGGTACTTAACCCCCAGTATTCTAGTCACGGCCTCATCAATTCTGGCCAAGGGCAGTTCGCCTGTATTCACTAACTCTAGCAATAAATGATAGAAGGAATAATCAAAAGGCACCATGCTCATATCAATGCCAGCCATGACCGCTATTTTAACGGCCTCTTTCTCAGAAGCGGCTAACTTATCACGCGTATAAAGGCGTTTAATATCTTCCCAGTCAGAGACGGTAAAGCCTGTAAAGCCCAGTTCATCGCGTAAGATGGTGGTTAAATACTGATAATTGGCATGGCCTGGAATACCGTCAACTTCGGCAGAGTTAACCATAATAGTGGGGGATCCGGCTTTTATAGCGGCTTCAAACGGCGGCAGGAAATATTCACGCAGCATTCTTTCACCTATCCACGCCGGCGTTCTATCTTTACCGTTAATCGGAAAACTATAGCCTACATAATGCTTCAAGCAGGTTAAGGCTTTGGTGGGCGCTGAAAAATCATCGCCTTGATGCCCTTTGATATAAGACATGCCCATGACCGTGGCTAAATGCACATCTTCGCCATAGGTTTCCCATAATCGTGGCCATAAGGGTTGTCGACCTAAATCCATCACCGGAGAGAAATTCCACTGCAAGCCGGCAACACGTAATTCTCTAGCGGTAATTTCACCTTCTTTAAAGCTTAACTCGGTATTAAAGGTTGCTGCCATATTAAGGGCTTGTGGAAACAGCACTGCGTTTTTGATATAGGTAGCGCCATGAATGGCATCTATGCCATAAATCACGGGAATTTTTAACCGAGACTGGGCCGCTACTGCCTGTATGGACTGTAGAACGTTACGCCAAACGGCCACAGATTGCGCTTGGTTATGAGGCGTTTGCGGTGCATTAAGTATAGAACCGATATGGTATTTTAAAACAGCATCGTCTAATTTACGTTGATCAACTGGATTTTCACTGCCGAGCTCTGCGGCTATCACTGAAAAATCAATTTGCGTCATTTGCCCTATTTTTTCTTCTAGGGTCATCTCAGATAGCAGTTGCTTAACCTTAGTGTCGGTTTCGTTGTTTGATTGCACGGTATTCACAGCACACCCCAATAGAAAGAATAATGGACCAATAAAAATAAGTAATTTGTTTTGCAAGGTAAAACTCTTAATGGATTAGTGAGGTTTATGGAAACAGGCTAGCCCCTTAAAGCGGGAGTCTTTTTGCCTAGACCAAAGGCTCAGGGCGAACGGTTAAGTCTAGCACCTGTCCCACCTTAAGTGGGTAGCCAACAAACTGGAGTGCAATAGCTTCAGCTATTGCTTTATAAAACAGCTAAAGCTGTTTTACTCCTATAGATTAATGACGACAAGCGGCTTACATCACTAAAAAAGACGCGAGGTAAAGAATGCCAGTCGCAATCAATACCCACTTAAGTTTGCTGATAAAGGCTAGCTTTTGCCAATAATAACTAATATCTTGACGTAATAATAACCATTGAGTCTTATAGTCGGCATATTTGATAGGGATAAGCACGAACAATCGAAACAAAAACTCCAGCACAACACGCGCTAAACGATAAATAGGATACGCTAACAGACTGACGATCATATAATAAACAATGATCTGAGTATCGTGTAGTTCAGTATGCAGCAAATGCTCAACCACATTATCAAGCAGGGTCTCAACCGACTCAAAAATAACATCGGCCACTTCAAAGATCAGCTCAAACACCAGATGAAAGAATTCAGTTGTTAACTCTATCACCATATCAGGAATAGTGACCATCACCACTATTCCTAAGATCACTAGGCCATAAACAATCTTTTGATATGTCGTTATAATCATCGCTAGCCTGTCAGTTATTAACTAATAACACTATTTATAAAGAGTCTATCACTTTAAACCTTGAGTCCAAACCTTAGCATTTCTAAACATACGCATCCACGCACCATATTCTTTCCAAGCCTCTGGATACCAAGAGTTTTGTACGGTTCTAAAACAGCGTTCAGGATGCGGCATCATAATGGTAAAGCGCCCATCACTATTGGTTAAACCCGTAATGCCTAGAGCAGATCCGTTGGGGTTGGCTGGAAAATCTACCGTCTTAACGCCGTAATTATCAACATAACTCAAGGCGACCGCATTAGCATCAATAGCGGCCTGCGGTGATAGTGCAAATTCTGCGCGACCTTCACCATGGGCAATAGCGACCGGCATACGTGAACCTTCCATGCCGGCAAACAAAATAGACGGTGATTTTTGCACTTCAACCATAGCGACTCTAGCTTCAAATTGCTCTGAGCTATTGCGCATAAATTTCGGCCAATGTTCTGCACCAGGAATAATGTCTTTTAAGCCAGCCATCATCTGGCAACCATTACAAACGCCTAAACCAAAGGTATCTGTGCGTTGAAAGAATGCCGAGAATTCATCCCTAGCGCGTGGATTAAATAAAATAGATTTAGCCCAGCCGCCACCCGCGCCTAATACATCGCCATAAGAAAAACCACCGCAAGCGACTAAGCCAGTAAAATCACTTAAGCTGACTCGGCCATGAATAATATCGCTCATGTGTACATCAATACTGGTAAAGCCCACTCTATCAAAAGCAGCCGCCATTTCAACATGGCCGTTAACACCTTGCTCTCTTAGAATAGCCACTTTAGGTCGATCTGATGTTATAAAAGAGGCGGTGACATCTTCATTAAGATCAAAACTTAAAACAGCCTGTAAGCCGGGGTCATTGTCATCTGCAATACGTTCAAATTGCTGACGGGCGCAATCGGGATTATCCCGTAACGCTTGCATTCTATAACTGACTTCAGACCAATAAGCTTGCAAGGTTGCGCGGCTAGCCGTATAGATGATGTCGCCCTTAAAGCTGAGGGTTAATTGTGCTTGTTGAGTGACTTCAGCCACGATAGAGATACAGTCTTTTAAGCCGAGTTCGGTTAAGGTCGCGATAACGGCCTCACGGTCACTATCACGAATTTGTAATAACGCGCCTAGCTCTTCATTAAATAAGGCGGTTAAGGCGCTGTCGCCCAAGGAATCTAGCGTTAACGTAACCCCTAAACGACTGGCAAACATCATTTCGGCGACAGTCGCTAATAAACCACCATCAGAGCGATCATGATAAGCCAGTACTTTACCTTGTGCATTCAATGTTTGTAGCGCAGAGAACAGGGCTTTTAAAAGGCTAGGGTTATCCAAATCAGGACAGTCGTCGCCCATTTGATTGTAGACTTGAGCTAATATTGAGCCACCTAAACGACCACTGCCTAAATCAATCATCAACAAACAACTGCTTTCAGCTTCCAACCATTTTAGCTGAGGTGTGAGGGTTTTACTGACATCTAGCACGGGCGCAAAGGCGGTCACGACCAAGGACAAGGGCGCTGTCATAGTCTTTTCTACCGCACCCTCAGTCCACACTGTTTTCATTGACAATGAATCTTTACCAACTGGTATAGCGATGCCTAATTCAGGACAGAGCTCCATGCCTACCGCTTTTACGGTATCAAACAGTACTGCATCTTCACCCTGATAACCTGCTGCGGCCATCCAGTTAGCAGAAATTTTAATTTTAGACAGCGATTCTATCCTAGCAGCGGCAAGGTTAGTTAATGCCTCAGCAATGGCCATACGACCTGATGCAGGGCCATTGATAACAGCGATGGGGGAGCGCTCCCCCATTGCCATCGCTTCTCCTGTTAAGGCATAAAAACCAGATGCGGTCACCGCCACATCGGCAACAGGCACTTGCCAAGGGCCGACCATTTGATCTCTAGCCACTAAGCCGGTCACGGAACGATCACCAATATGAATTAAAAAACTTTTATCAGCAACCGCAGGAAATGATAAGACCCGCTGCACAGCGTCTTTAATATCGACGCCGGTTAAATCTAAGGCGCAGGTACTCGGTTTTACATGCTTAACATTTCTGTGCATTTTTGGCGGCTTACCAAATAATAATGACATAGGAATATCGACAGGCTTATCACCTAATAAACCATCATTAAGCGTCAAATGCTCTTCTTGCGTTGCCTCACCTATCACCGCAAATAGACAATGCTCTCGTACACAAAAAGAACTAAATAAAGGCAGTGATTCTGGCTTAATAGCCACTACATAGCGCTCTTGTGCTTCATTACACCAAATCTGCATGGGTGACATGCCTAAATCGGCATTATGAACCTTGCGTAATTCAAAGCGCCCCCCCCGCTCACAATCATGAATAATTTCTGGCACGGCATTAGAAAGACCACCGGCGCCTATGTCATGTATGGAAACAATCGGCGTGTCATGACCTAAAGAATTACAATGATTAATCACTTCTTGGCAACGACGTTCCATTTCTGGGTTTTCTCGTTGTACCGAAGCAAAATCTAAATCTTCAGAACTCGCGCCTGACGCTTGTGATGAAGCTGCCCCTCCCCCTAAGCCGATGAGCATCGCAGGGCCACCCAAAATAATAATTAAAGAGCCTGCGGGTATCGGATGTTTATCAATCAACATCGGACGAATATTGCCCATGCCACCGGCAATCATAATAGGCTTGTGATAGCCTTTGTATTCATTACCCTGAGCATTAGGGACGACTTGTTCAAAGTTACGAAAATAACCCGCTATATTCGGCCTGCCAAATTCATTATTAAAAGCGGCGCCCCCTAAAGGCCCTTCCAACATAATCGCTAATGCTGAGGCAATACGCTCTGGTTTACCCAATTCGATTTCCCAAGGCTGGGCATAGCCTGGAATTTTTAAATGCGATACAGAAAAACCGGTTAAACCCGCTTTAGTGGCCGAACCTCTACCCGTAGCGCCTTCATCACGAATTTCACCACCCGAACCTGTCGCAGCGCCAGGGAAAGGAGAAATGGCAGTGGGATGATTATGGGTTTCAACCTTCATCAATAAATGTGCGTCTTCTTGAACATAACTATATTCACCCGTTTGCGCATTTCTGATAAAAACCTGAGCGTTAGAGCCTACAGCCACCGAGGCATTATCATGATAAGCCGACAAGATACCCTCAGGACTTTGACTGGCGGTATTACGTATCATGGCAAACAAAGACTGCGCTTGTTCTACGCCATCAATTGTCCAGTCAGCGTTAAAGATTTTATGCCGACAATGTTCAGAATTGGCTTGTGCAAACATCATCAACTCAACATCGGTTGGATTTCTGCCTAGCTTTTGAAAGCCATCGGTCAAGTAATCTATTTCATCATCCGATAAGGCCATACCCAATTGTTGATTGGCCATCACCAATGCCGCACGACCTTGCTCAATAAGCTTGATGGCCACTAAAGGCTTGGGGCTGTGGTGGCTAAATAAATCAGGTTCAGCACTGCCAAGTAAAACAGACTGCGTCATACGATCATGCAGCAACGTGGCTAACTGAGTTTTAGACTCTACGGTTAAGGGCGCATTGGCAACTACGCTGTACTGAATACCGCGTTCTATGCGCTTAATCGATGCTAATCCGCAACGTTGAGCAATTTCAGTGGCCTTACTAGACCAAGGTGAAATAGTGCCTGATCGCGGTACAACCACGATAGCGTCTAGCGAGTCATTACCGTTAAGCTGTTCTGCGCCATAAGCGAGCAACTGACTTAAGATGCCCATTTGTAGCTCATTTAACGCATGATCAATATCAACAAAATGTATGAATTGAGCAGATACAGCAGTGACACTGGGGTTTAAGTCTTGTAATTGTGCCAGTAGTTTTTTTAAACGAAAGTCAGATAGCGCGTAGGTTCCAGAAATTTTTAACATGAGAGAGAACAGTCAAGGTGAATAGTTTAATTAATAGTGCAGAGCATAAGCGCCTAAGTCTAAATACGCTGCACTAAACAATAGGTCAGTTACTTATGTGCCGCCAAATCTGCTTTGATCGTTTCTTGTATCAAGGTTAACAAATTAACACTGTCAACATCGGCGATAGGTTTTTGGTTGGTATCAAGCACGGTAACGTCAGTTTGTGGCTGGTCTTTTTCTAGCTTAATGAGATACGTTTTTTCATTGCTACGTAGGGTACCAATTAATGCTTTTAGTCTGTCCGTATAAGAGAGTTCATTTGCACCCCGTTCATCAGGATCATATTTCAACGTAAAAAGACCGGCTTCTTGATCACGCACCATCACTTCTAGGGCTTTTCTACTTAATGATTTACCTACAATACGCCACGCTCTGATAAAAGGTACATTAAGTCGTAGGCGACTTTCGCCTTTATCAACATGAATACGCTCAACGGTAACAAGCTTAGCCGCGAGTTCTTCTTCATCGTTATAGGCTTTATCTACCGTAGGAGTAGACGCAGGTGCAGGTGCAGGAGAAACTGCCTTGGAATTACTTGCCACAGATGTAGGGGTTGTTAAGGCATTTGTCATTGTATCTGCTACAGTATTGATTGGCTCAGCATGAGTCATCGCACCTGGCAGTACCGGCAAGAGATTAACTTTTAAATCGGCCGGATAAATAAGCGGAGGAAGTTCGGACGTGTATTGATACTCTCTTTCCTTGTCAGGAAAATAACTTTTTATACGCGTACACGCAGATATTGAACTTAAGGCAATGATGGCGATAATAGAGATGATAATTTTCATTAGATAACTTCTGCCTGATGCAATGCATCGCGTACTAGATCAAAACAATCGGCTGTTAGCCACGTTAACGGTAAGCGTATGCCTTTACCGATCAAACCCATCTCAGCAACGGCCCATTTAACTGGAATAGGATTTGACTGAATAAATAAACTACTGTGCAATGCTGCTAATTTATTATCCAGCGCTAAGGAGACTTCCTTATCTCCTGCCATAGCCGCCCAGATCATGTCATGAACTAAACGAGGTGCTACATTACCAGTTACCGTAATCGTGCCATTGCCCCCTAGCAAACAGAACTCACGACTACTGGCGTCATCACCGGTGTATATTGCAAAGTCAGTTCCCACTAGATCACGGATTTCTTTAAATCGCGATAATTGTCCCGTCGCTTCTTTCACACCAACAATATTAGCCACATGAGATAAGCGCCCTATGGTTTCAGGCAACATATCACAGGCAGTGCGCCCAGGTACATTATATAAAATCTGCGGAATATCCACTGCTTCAGCAATCGCTTTATGATGCAGATATAAGCCTTCCTGGGTGGGCTTGTTATAGTAGGGCGTTACAATTAAGCAGGCATCCACACCTAAGGATTTAGCTTTCTGGGTGAGTGTAATCGCTTCTTTAGTTGAATTGGCCCCCGTACCGGCAATCACAGGAATTCTACGATCAGTCACATCAACGATAAACTTAATAACATCGCAGTGCTCATTTTCATCCAAGGTTGCTGACTCACCTGTCGTACCCACTGCAACTAGGGCATCAGTCCCCTTTTCTATATGGTAATCAACTAATTTCTTTAGACTCTCCTTGTCTACATCACCATTTTCAAACATGGGGGTGACTAACGCTACGATACTACCTTGAATCATGAAATCTCTAGCTCAAAATTATACGGTTACAAAATTTACGGCATTATAACAAGCAAACACTTAAAAAAGGTATCTACGACTAGCTCTATATTAAAAGAGCGGTGTGAATTACCGCTATAATCCACAGTTAGCGACAGCTGTTTTATATGCCGTCATTCCGGCAGGGCGAGCGTAACGAGGGTTGACTGGAATCAAAGACGCTTGATGTGAAAAAAAAGCCTAAGAAATTCATAACTTTCTATATTTTAGTCAGATAAAGACCTGACATTGCCATCCTTAGAGTCAGGATCTCCCCAACCCATGCCGAGATAACGATTTGTGTAGAGACCTATAATGGATGCTTTTGAGAAAATCCCCCAGTCTTATTAATGAATCAAGCCGTTGAAAGACCTAATTTTAGAGACCATTAAAGTTGACTAGGGAATATTGCTGGCATATCATCACGGCACTTAACTTAAGGGATAAAAGCTTACCAGAATTAAATCAAGGGATGCAAGCTCATTTACTAACTTAGTATTGTTAACTGACATTACGCACCGGCCATAAACTATCAATAACTTACCTGTGTATTTTTGCTGCCTAAGCTATTGATTCTTTGTTAAGCTGCGCAACATCAGTTGTTAAATCAAAGTCACAAACAATATTATATTGACAGCGAAAGTAATCATTAAATACGCCGCTGACCTAAAATCTATATTGTTATATTGAACATTACATACATGGTTAGCGCTTTTTATTTTTTAACTCCATTATTAATGGTGTATAGGCGACAGCTGTTACACTTTGATTTTTACAGGAATACTAACTTTATATGGCACTAAAAAACGATATCAAAACCAAAGTAAAAAATATCGTTGATGAAGACTTGGATATCATTGATGTACCCTATGTACCTAAACCGGGTGATCCTAAATTAAAAAACAGTAATACCGGCCTACTTTTTGAAGCAACTACCGTTTATATTGAAATGCGTGGTTCAACTAAAGTTCTTAATAATCATAATAGATCAACGGTTGCTAAAGTTCGTAGCGCCTATTTAGAAGTCATCTGTGCTATTGCTGATGAAAACAATGGCTATGTCACTAATTTTACAGAAAATAGTGCTTTGATATTTTTTCAGGGTGTTTCAAAAGAAACACTTTCTAATGCTGTACTAACAGCCATGAAAATAAAATTTATGCTCTCAAATGAACAACAGGGTATAAAGCCAATGATCAAGAAATATATTGATATTGATTTTGGCATCGGCATAGATCATGGAAAAAGCCTTTGTACGCGCATTGATATTAGCAACAGTCAAAGTTATGGGCTTTTTTGGATAGGAAACGCTATCGATAGAGCCACTATGATCGGGCGTGAATGCAAAGGCCCCAATCATATTGGAGTCTCTCATCATGTACACGAAAATTTAAAAGATTATCCTAAATATCTCATTCGAAAGAATTACAGTGGTTATGATGAAAAGGTCAATATGTGGGCTCGCATTAAATTTATTTACAACGACAACTACGAATATTATTACCATTCAGATGGCTCTCTGAGCTTTGATTGATTAATGTATTAATTACTCTCAAAAAAAACGCTAACCATGACCACATTTAATATACCTAGCAGTAATGAATTACAAGATAACAATGACAGTTATTTAGGGCAGTTCATTCCCCTGCACTATCATCATCACATGCTGATCTCTGAATATCGAATGGGAGCTTTTAAAGCCGCGATAGAACAAACCGTTTTTGCTGGTGCTAAGGTATTAGAGTTAGGAGGTGGCACAGGGGTATTGTCGTGGTTTGCAGCCGCAAAGGCTGAAAAAGTATGGTGCGTTGAATATAACCCTGACTTAGTCAAAGAAGCAACTAGGTTGCTTCGACTTAATAAAGGTAGCGAACATATCGAAGTGATACAAGACGATGCCTTTACTTACTTACCTCCTGAACCCGTTGATATAGTCATTTGTGAAATGCTACATCCTGTCATGTTGGTTGAAAAACAAATTAACGTCATTAAAATATTTAAAGAACGTTATAGCCAAAAAATCAGTAAAACCTTGCCACGCTTTGTGCCAGAGGCTGTTATTTTAGCCGTTCAGCCTATACAGCAAAACTATGTGTTTATGGGCTTTCATGCACCCATCATAGAGTTTCAAATACCGATAGCCCCCCAAGAAGACACCACAGAATTAGCGCCACCACAGGTTTATAGCACCGTCGATTTTACCAAAGAGATGTCTGAAGAATTTAGTTGGGAAGGTGTATTTACACTAGAGACTGGCTCCGTTGTTAACGCATTACGTTTTTTCACTAAAAACATCTTGTGTATAGCCGGTGCTGATGACGAAATCACTGAATGGCATAACCCACACATGATCTTGCCGTTACCAGAGCCGATAACGATTAAAGAAGGCCACTTACTACAGGTCAGTTTCAGTTACTCAGCCGGGGGATCGTTATCACAATTACAAAACTCCATGCAGGTAACATTAGTGCGCTCTTGGAATAGCCTAATCAACGCCATTAAAGAGTAAAACTTAGATAGCGCCTTAATAAATCAAGCGACCATAAAGCCGCTTGATTTTGCTTGTGTTGAATAGAACCTGCAATTGAATGGTTGATCTTATGTAAACCAGTATCCGTTAAAAGCACAATATAAGTTACTATGGATTTTTCTTTGTTGTGCAAACAGTCCTTATCTCCCGTGTAAAGCTGCACCAGTACATAGTCAGCTGCACTGTTTTTTTTGTGCTCATAAGCCATAGCTTCGGCGACAGCCATTACGTCTATCCCAGCATCTGACTTAATTGAAGATTGCTGGTAGTTTGCGCTAAGCAACCAATCACAAGTGATACATTTTGCTGCTAGCAAACCATGACTTATAGTTTCTATGACCGCTAACGTACGGTTTCTAGCCGCCATCTGCTTATTGATTTCAAAAACCAGATCACCCGTTTCCTCACCTAAGCCATCAATAGCAAATACAAACTCACCTAACTGCGCTGAGAAATCGGCAATTAAGGCCCTCATCTTTTGCTTTGGATAATCAGAGGGAAACAGTAATTTAATATGCACATCATCCGTACCCGCACGAAAACCCACGTCGACCAACGAGGGAATTTCAATGCCGTTAATCAATTCCTGTAAAGCCGACTCCCCTACGCCAAAAGTCTTAAAGGTAATTAATAATCTCGGCTGTAAAGAATAGCGCTGAGGCCATGAAGGTAAAACCTGCTCCTGAAATAAATGCTTCATTTCCATAGGGACGCCAGGCAAAAAAACAAACCAACAGCGCCCGTGTTTGATTGAAAATCCTGGCGCAGTTCCCCAGTGATTATCCAGTCGTTTTGCACCCTGCGGAAGCATCGCTTGCTTACGGTTTGATTCTGGCATGTCTCGATGTCGATTAGCAAAAAAATGGGCTATTTGCTCATAAGCCTTCGCATCAAATGTTAACGGACGATCAAAAGCTTCGGCGACCGCCAATGCCGTCAAATCATCACTCGTAGGCCCCAAGCCACCGGTACAAATACAACAATCGGCACGCTGAGCAATATCGACTAATAAGGCAACCAGCTCAGATAGCTTATCGCCAACAGCCGTATGTCGAGTAACGGTAAAGCCACACGCGACAGCCTGTTGCGACAACCAAGCCGCATTGGTATCCACTATTTGTCCGGTGACTAATTCTTCACCTTGTGAAAATATTTCCAGTAATGGATTCATTTTAAAAACTCATGGATAAGTACAGCATGCCAAAGTGGCAGTGAGAGTAAACTTAACCCTGTGGTGACAGTCACTGTCATGGCATACAAGGCACTATCTAGCTTATAACGATCACAAAAAATCACGCCCAAAACCATACTTGGCATGGCCATATCCATAACCGCAGCAGCCTTAAACTGCCCAGGCATGGGTAAGTAGCTGGCCACTATCGCTGCAAACAGCGGCATTATTAGTATCTTAATTAAAACAACCGGTAGTACATAAGGGATATTTTTAATTTTGATCGCCTTCCAACTTAAGGCAAGTCCTAATGAAAACAACATTAAAGGTACTACAGCAGCCGATAGTTTTTGTAAGGTACCCAATAACCAATCGGGAGCAATGACAGCATTAAGATTTAATAACACGGCTAAAGCCGCTGCCCAAAAAGGCGGGGCATTCAAAAAAGATAAGGTTGACTTTGGATTTGTTGAATCATCAACACCATAATGTCGCACGATCATAATACCAATGGTAAATAAGAACGGCGACGTTGCAAACACATCCATTTGTATCGCCACTGAGCGTGCCCAACTACCAAAGGTTTGCTCTAACACGGGTAAACCCAGATAAGTCACATTAGGAAAGGCAGCCGCTAGTATCATGGCACCTAGACGCTGATGTTCAAACTTAACTAAACAACCACCAGCTAAAGCTGGTGGGTTAAATCTATCGACTAAAGTCGGGATACGGGTCGCAAGACCCGTCTATGTTTCTGTCCTAAGATCATCATCGCCCTTAAGTTC